>NZ_CAWMYC010000008.1:0-25718 GCF_963872035.1 Scytonema sp. HK-05 | reverse complement strand
AAAAAAAAGAATAATTAACCACAGATGGACACAGATGGACACAGATGGAATCAAAGAGATGCTAGAGGTTTAATTTGTGAGCTACGACAACGTTTGTAAAATCTTAGCTGAAAAATATCCAACGGATTTTGCGCGTTGGTTGTTAGCAGTTGAACCACGAAGCATTGAAGTGTTAAAAACAGAATTGAGCATTGAACCAATTCGCGCTGATTCCTTAACTTTTCTGCAAACAGAAAACCGCATTTTACGCGAAGAACCTAATTTTTGAAAAACACGTTTGTCATTCTGAGCGAAGTCCTGAGCGAAGCGAAGGAACAGGAGCGAAGAATCTCAAGTCGTGAACAAAGCTTGAGATGCTTCATTCCGCTATCGCTCCATTCAGCATGACAATACATTTAAACATTTGGGATGCTCCCCATTTTACACATCGAATTTCAAACCATAACAAGGACTAAAACACCGATTTCTTTTCGGATGTTGGATTATTCCGTCAGATTGATCCGTCAGTATAAAGTCCCTGTCACGCAAGTCGTCATTTTTTTACAACAGACAAATGACGAAATAGCATTCACCGAAGAATATTGCAGTGAAACGACAACTCATCGCGATCGCGTTTTGCGGATGTGGGAACAAGATTCGGTGCAATTTCTCAACAATCCTGCACTGTTACCGTTAGCACCGTTAACGCAAACAAACTCACCCCAAGCGTTATTATCGCAGGTTGCCCAGAGTGTTGCTAGAATTTCCGATAGGGAGACGAGGCAAAATATCGCAGCTTACATAGGGATATTAGCGGGTTTGAAATTTGAGAAAAACTTGATTCGTCAATTTTTGAGCGAGTTCAAGTTTTTAATAAAGAACAGTTATAAGCTTTAGGTAGAGCGCTTTTTAGAATGTCATCAATAGCTGATTTAGTGACTTGGCTAGACGAACAGGAAAGCAATTAAGTTTTATATACAACAGTTTGTAGCGGCACAGCATAGCTAATGGATGTCAACTTAAGCTAAAAGTCTTTATTAATATGCATTTGGGCATTTTTCAATCTACCATCTAGATTTTTGATCCCCCCTTAATCCCCCCTTAAAAAGGGGGGAAATAAAATTTTAGCCCCCTTTTTAAGGGGGTTGGGGGATCTAAAACGATGGTAAGTTGGGTGTTTGAGCTTTAAGTTGACACGTATGAGCAATGCTGTGACATACCATACGCTTCTCATACGAAAAGCTATATTTCATACAAATTAACGGAACCGTCTTGCCACCACTCCTCTACGCGACTTCCCCCCCCACAACCACATCACGTATCCGCAAACTAGGACCACCGCAACCTACAGCCAAGCCATTTTGTCCACCCTTCCCGCAACCGCCGGACTCATCCCAGTAAAAGTCATCGCCGATCGCCTCAATATCTGCCAAAGTTTGAAAAACATTCCCTGAAAGCGTCACATCCTTCACAGGTTCAGCAATTTTGCCGTTTCTAATCATCCACGCTTCCCCAGCGCTAAACGTGAACATCTCCCCATTCGTCATTCCACCCAACCAGTTACGCGCATACACTCCTTCTTTGATACCGCCGAATAAGTCCGCAACAGGCGTGTTCCCCCGTTCAATCCAGGTATTCGTCATCCGTACAATCGGCGGATAGTGATAACTGAGACAGCGTGCATTGCCCGTTGGCGCTTCGCCCAATTTGCCAGCTGTTTCGCGGGAATGCAAACGTCCTATCAGAACCCCATCTTCAATGAGTTTGGTTGTAGTTGCAGGTGTGCCTTCGTCATCGTAAAAATAACTACCGCGATGTCCTTGTGGCGCAGCACCATCAAATATCTGCAATTCTTTGGGACCAAATCGCCGCCCGATGGTCATCACTTCCAATAAATCCGGGTTTTCATAAGCCATGTCTGCTTCGGAAAGATGCCCAAAGGCTTCGTGAACAAATAACCCAGTGAGAATGGGGTCAATCACCACGGTGTAGGTATTACCTTTTACCGATGGCAGAGATAAAGCAGCAACTGCCCTTTGTGCCGCCTCTTTGACTTGTTCATCTAAACCCATCAAATCTTCAAAGGCTTTACGCGAACCAGTGGTTTCTCTACCAGTTTGCACAGTTTCGCCGTTTCTCGCCGTGGCGGCGAAGCGCATTTCCATATCTACCCATGATTGCTCGATGAAAGTCCCTTCACTAGTGGCAAGGATAACTCTTTGGGCGCTGTCTCCATAGCGGACAGAGGTGGTGGTAATGCGGCTGTCAACGCTTTTGAGTAATTCTGTGTAGCGATCGCACAATTCTTTTTTCTTTTTCAGCGAAATCTGCCGGGGATCAGTTCCAGTCAGTGGCAGTATGCATACTGATTGCACTATGTCAACTGGTGCTAGAATAGTTTCTTCATCACCAACAATCCGGGCGGCGGCGATCGCTTCTTCAATGCGATCGCTAATTGTCGAAAGCTGGTTAAAGCTACTAAACCCCCACCCACCTTTGTAACAGGCGCGAATCTGTCCACCAATCGAGATACCTTCGCTAAGAGTTTCTACCTTGTCGCCACGCAACAAGATATCAGTTCCTTCGGCTTCTTCAAGGCGAATCATCAAATAATCTACACGGGATGAATAGCGCTTAAGTAGGTCAGAAAGCACATTTTGAACGTCAGCAAGTAAGGTCTGCATGTTGTGCGAGAGGAACAATGAGGAACTGCATTCATTGTGCAATTACGCGGGTATGACCTGCCACTGAATCAAAGAACTCTTTTAATATGGCGCGTTTGTAGGGGCATAGAGCATTGCTCATACGTGTCAACTTAAGCCAAAAGTCATTATTGACAAGCATTTGAGGATTTTTCAATGTACCATCTAGATTTTCGATCCCCCCTTAATCCCCCCTTAAAAAGGGGGGAAATAAAATCAAAGCCCCCTTTTTAAGGGGGGAAATAAAATCAAAGCCCCCTTTTTAAGGGGGTTGGGGGATCTAAAACGATGGTAAATTCACTGTTTGAGCTTTAAGTTGACACCAATGAGCAATGCTGTGCCCCTACGATCTACTGTAGAAGCGTCTTTGCGTCAAACTTAAAATCCCTGCTAGAGTGTGTGGAAATCAAGGTTCTACAATAAAGTTTTTCCCGCGTTTACCTAAACCAGGGTAAGTGAGTCATGTTGTCAAAATTACGAAAAAAGCTACGAATAATCCTAGAGTTGAACTCAAAGACACGCACTGATATTAATTTTGTCTTGCCATTGGCAGCAGTGTTCTTTGTCCTTTGTCTAGTCATTACCTTAAATCGTTACTACAGTTTCTACGCCTCTTTCGATCAAGGAATTTTTAACCAGGTTTTTTGGAATAACCTTCACGGTCGATTCTTTCAAAGTTCCCTTTCTTCAAGCCTTTCCACCAATGTTGTTCACGCTGGAGAAGTTGCCACAGTCTATTACCACAGACTTGGTCAACACTTTACTCCAGCGTTGTTGCTTTGGCTACCAATATATGCGTTGTTTCCTTCTCCTGCAACTCTAACGGTTTTACAGGTTATATTTATCACTGCGGCTGGTTTGGTTTTGTATGTGCTAGCACGACTGTATCTGCAACCACCATTAGCAGTGATGATGACTCTCAGCTTTTACGCCGCCAACGCTGTTCTTGGTCCCACCTTCAGTAACTTTCATGACATTAGCCAAATTCCGTTGTTTGTCTTTGGCTTGTTACTGGCAATGGAAAAGCGTTGGTGGTGGCTGTTTTGGGTGCTAGCAGTTTTGATTTTGGCAGTTCGGGAAGATGCTGGCGTAAATTTATTCAGCGTCGGCGTTTACATGATTTTAAGCAAACGCTTTCCCCGCGCTGGATTGGCTGCTTGCATTCTCAGTTTTGGTTATATGTTGCTCCTCACCAATGCAATTATGCCGCTGTTTTCTGAGGATATTTCCCGGCGGTTTATGTTAGAACGGTTTGGGCAATTTGCGGATGGCGATAAAGCCTCTACACTCGAAATTATTTGGGGGATGATTAGCAATCCTTGGCGATTGATTGTAGAATTAGTTACACCTGTAGACAAAACTATTAAGTATTTAATCGGACAATGGTTACCGTTAGCGTTTGTACCTGCTGTTTCTGGTGCATCTTGGATGGTTGCTGGTTTCCCCTTGCTGAAACTTTTTTTGGGGAAGGGAGAGACGGTACTAGCAATCAATGTTCGCTATGCTTTAACTGTGGTTCCTGGGCTATTTTACGGGGCAATTCTTTGGTGGTCGCAGCATCCAAAAAGATTTAAACTTTCATTTCGCCGATTTTGGGTAGTCTGTATTAGTCTTTCTTTATTATTTTCCTTTACTTCCAGCAGTTCTAGCCTAAATAGAGCATTTTATTTTTTATTACCTGATTCGTTTAATCCTTTGGTGTACGTATCTTTGCCTCAACAATGGCGTCATGTGTCGCAGTTTCGCCCAATGCTTGCACAAATTCCACCAGATGCAAGTGTCTCTGCAACCACTTACCTTGTCCCTCATCTTTCCAGTCGCCGCGAAATCATTCGCTTACCTGCACTGGAACTGCGAAACGATGCACGCCAAGTGATAAAAGTGGATTATGCGATCGCAGACCTTTGGCAGTTGCAACAGTATCAACCAGCATTTAAGGAAGAACGCAATCTTTTACGGGAACTCGTACAACTGTTTGACCAGCTGACGAAGACTCAGGAATATGGAATTATTGGCTTTAGAGATGGCGTCATTTTACTGAAGCGCGGTGCAACCCCTGATCCACAAGCCACAGCAGCTTGGTTAGCCTTTCGCGAACAGCTTGAAAAACAATGAAGAGGAAAGAGGGAAGAATATAGCGGTTTGCAAGCTTTGTAAGATACACAAAGAAATAATAAACCACAGATGGACAATAAATAAAAGTCTTTCCTCTGTCTTCCCGCCTTTTGTAGGGGGGAATGAGGGGGGTGGACACAGATAAATAATTACTTCATTCAATGAATTGCGCTATAGAACTCAGAATACAGCAATTCTTGAGTCAGAACAACTCCATCGATGAAAGACAGAAGTTAAGAACCAGCAGTCAAGAAACTATTCTGACTTCTGAGTCCTGAGTTCTGACTCCTTCTTTCAAAATGTCGCTACCATTACTTTTTTCGGAAGAATATTAAAAAAATCAAAAAATTTCCATTTAGGTACTTGTAATAGTAGCCAAACTTGTATCTTGAGATAAATGTAAAACATTAGAGATTTGTAAAGGGTTGGGGATAGAAATATATGAAGATATTGGTATTGAGTTGGGAGTTCCCGCCTCGGATAGTTGGGGGAATTGCTCGTCATGTAGGGGAGTTATATCCGGAACTTGTCAAGCTAGGACATGAAATCCACTTGATTACACCAGAGTTTGGTCATGCACCGATGTATGAGGTGGTTGAGGGAGTGCGGGTTCATCGCGTACCTGTGGCTCCTAGTAACGACTTTTTCCACTGGGTCGTCAATTTGAACAACAGCATGGGGCATCACGGCGGTAAGCTGATGCTAGAGGAAGGACCATTTGATATCATTCACGCCCATGATTGGCTAGTTGGGGATGCAGCGATCGCTCTCAAGCACAACTTCAAAGTTCCCCTGATTGCAACTATTCACGCAACTGAATACGGGCGCTATAACGGTATTAACACTGATACTCACCGTTATATTAGTAGCAAAGAAGAACTTCTGGCTTTCAACGCTTGGCGGATTATCGTTTGCACCGACTATATGCGGGGGGAAGTAGAACGGGCGCTACAAGCTCCGTGGGATAAGGTAGATGTTATTTATAACGGTATCAGACCAGAAAAGAAACAGCACCACGAAGATTTTCACGCTGAGGATTTTCGTCGTCAATTTGCCGAAGACAGCGAGAAAATCGTTTACTACGTAGGTCGCATGACTTATGAAAAAGGTGTATCTATATTGCTAAGCGCAGCTCCCAAGGTGCTAACGGAGATGGGGGGTGATGTTAAGTTTGTCATTATCGGTGGCGGCAATACCGACCATCTCAAAAAGCAAGCTTGGGATCTGGGAATTTCGCACAAGTGCTATTTTACGGGTTTTATATCAGATGAGTACTTAGATAAATTTCAAACCGTCGCCGACTGTGCTGTTTTCCCCAGCCTCTATGAACCCTTTGGTATTGTTGCATTAGAAAGCTTTGCTTCTCGCGTACCCGTGGTTGTTTCTGATACGGGTGGTTTCCCAGAAGTGGTGCAACATACTAAAACAGGCATAGTGACTTACACAAACAATCCAGATTCTCTCGCTTGGGGTATTTTGGAAGTGTTGAAAAATCCAGGTTATCGGCAATGGCTCATTGATAACGCTTATGAGGATTTAGAGAGACGCTTTAGTTGGTGCAAATTAGCTAAGCAAACTGAGGATGTGTACAAGCGCGTGGTACAAGAGCGATCGCAAGTGACGTGGCTATAAATAAATGAACTACCCGCCCTTACTTCGTAGAAGGGCGGGTTTCTACATCCAGCCCAGTAAGAGTAGATTTTTGACGCTTCACCGAGGAACGGAGCGACAGCACAAGTGTTGCATCTCAAAGCACAACGGAAAATTGGGATTCTGAGTCCCAAGGGGACACGCTGCGCATTCACTTCGGTGTGCGCTTTGCGCTTACGCTCCTGTTCCTTCGCTTCGCTCAGGACTACGCTCAGAACGGCACATCAAAACAATATTGCTGTGATTTTGGATGCTGTTTATGGTCACACCAGCGACAGCTTTCCTTACTCTTATCTTTACAAACAGCTAGATTACCGTGAAAACCCTTTTATGGGTTCATTTGCTAAAGATTATTTTGGTGAAAGTACAGACTATAATCGCAAGTTTACCCAAGACTTTTTCTTTACAGTCAACTATCACTGGCTTGATACTTATCACGTCGATGGCTTTCGGTATGACTGCGTACCCAATTACTGGGATGGCGCTACAGGAAACGGTTACGCTAACCTAGTTTTTAATACTTACCAAACGGTCAAACAAAAGAAAGACGCAGGCGGTCACTGGCAAAAATTTTTCAACGATGACTCCATAAATTTGATTCAGTGTGCGGAACAATTAGAAGGACCACGAGAGATTCTTCAAGCAACTTATACCAACTGTACCTGGCAGAATGAAACATTGGGTGCAGCTAAACAGGTAGCTCATGGAAATCGAGGCGATTTAGCTAACCTCGGCTTTCAATTTGGTCTTGATGGCTATCCAACAGAAATTACAAACAACGATGATAAAATCGCCAAGACAGCGCTGCAATATATTGAAAATCACGACCACTCCCGATTTGTCTACAACTTTGGTACAATCACTCGGGATAACGAATTATTACAAGAAGGTAATCGCGACCTGTGGTATAAAGTTCAGCCGTACTTGATCGGGATCTTAACTGCCAAAGGTATTCCCATGCTTTGGCAAGGTCAGGAGTTTGGCGAAAACTATTACCTTCCAGAACAAGGATTTGGACGAGTGATGTTGTTTCGACCTGTGCGATGGGATAATTTTTATGATCCCATTGGCAACAGTGTCATTACCTTAGTAAGGAAGCTAATTAAACTGCGGCGTGAACAACCCCAATTTCGTGAAGGAAATCATTTCTTTTATAACAACTATGACCGTTATCACTCAAAAAATGTTCTCCTTTTCTCTCGCCAACACGCTAACAAATTCAGCCTTGTAGCACTTAACTTTGGTGATAGCGCTACTAGTGTGCCTTTCTGGTTCCCTATTGCCGGAAATTATCAAGAAGAACTTCACGGACAAGACAATTTAATCAACGTTCCCAGTCTTGTTGAATATTGGGTCACTATTCCTAGCAACTATGGACGCATCTGGACGGTGACAATTAGCAATTAAGCCAAGTAGATAAAGCTTTACTGACACGAGGACGCAAGAAAATTTTGTCTTTGCGTCCTAGCCCCCCGATCCCTTGGGGGGTTGGGGGGATCAAGTCTTATCGGAACCGTATTGATAGCATTCTACGTCTCTACAACGCGTCTACGCTAGAAGAACAACCAGAAAGGAGACATAATGAAAAGACTTGTCCTCCCAAAGTTAAATAAGTTTGCTACAGCAACGGTGATCAGTTTCTCAGTCTTGCTTTTCCTCTGGTTAACTTCACCATTACCCAAAACACTAGCAAAACCAGAGGTTAAAATCTTTGACCAAGTCTGGCAAACTGTTAACGAAAACTTTTATGACCCAAAATTTAACGGAGTGGACTGGAAAGCAATACGGCAAAAGTATGAACCTCAAGCCGTGCGAACCAAGTCCACTCAAGAAGTTGCTGGTGTTATCAATCAGATGCTTTCGGAATTGCGAACCTCTCACACTCGCTTCTACATTCCAAATGAGCCAGCATACTACCAGCTTTTGGGGATTTTTCAGCCAAGGAACCCTGAGTTCCAAAAGGAGTTAAAGAAGTTCTTCCCAAAAGGCAAGATTGAATACAGTGGTATTGGTGCAATTACCAAAGACATTAACGGTAAGACCTTTGTCAGTGGTATTCTCGATGGAAGTCCTGCTGCTAAAACTGGGTTAAAAGTGGGCGACCAACTCCTAAGCGTAGATAATCGTCCTTACCAGCCGATACAATCTTTTACAGGTAAAGCAGGTCAGAAAGTCACGCTGTTGATTCAAAGAACACCTGACGCCAACAGCCAAGAAAAAATTGCTGTGACTCCCAAGATGTTCGACGCGTCAACCATGTTTCTGGAGGCGCAGCAAGCCAGTACTCAGGTTATTCAACGCAACGGCAAGAAAATTGGCTATGTTCATATCTGGTCAAATGCTGCTGATCCAGATCAGGAGAAACTTCGAGAAGACCTCATCTACGGTCGCCTTAGAGATGCACAAGCGTTGGTTTTGGATTTACGAGATGGTTGGGGTGGAGGAGATATTGGTTATCTGAACATCTTCACTGCACAAGAAGGTCCTAGTATTACCAGTATTCCCCGCAATGGCAAGAGATATACTTATATTTCTCAATGGAAAAAGCCTGTAGTTATGGTCATCAATGAAGGGAGCAGAAGTAGTAAGGAAATTTTGGCGTATGCCTTCCAGCAACATAAAATAGGACCTGTCATTGGTTCCAAGACAACGGGAGCAGTGGTTGCTGGTCGTCCTTTTTTGATGTCAGATGGTAGCTTCCTTTACTTAGCAGTTTCAAATGTGTTTATCAACGAAAATCAACGGTTGGAAGGTAAAGGAGTCACGCCTGATATTAACGTTCCATTCTCATTGGAGTATGCTCAAGGTGCAGACCCGCAAAAAGAGCGAGCAATAGAAACTGTGCTGCAAGCAGTCCAGCAGCGCAGCTAAACGATGATATATGCAATATCTTTTGGAAGTGACTTGATTTTTTGCTGCTCGTTGCTGTTCTGTTGGACAGAAAGCCGCAAATTATTAAAGCTTGATCAAGCTACTAGAAATTTCTGCGATTTTCAGAAAAATCCTTCTTCAGGACTGTATTAATAATTGAAACCAAACATCAATCAAATCAAGGGAGAAAACTCCAAAGCTGAATTCCTTTTTAACAGTTATCAGTTATCAGTTACCAGTTATCAGTTTCATCGCTTCCTGGGGAAAACACCACACCAAGAGCGTGGAAGGCGTTGGTGGCGGGTCGCGCATCCCCCACCATACGCACTGCGGCTGGTACTGTTCACTGTTTTAACCTCTTTACTCTGTGTTCTGGAGCGCCTCTGTGGTTAAATTACTTTAAAACCGCAGAGGCACAGAGGAGGACACTTCTGTGCGGTGAACCAGAGAAAGCAGGCGGGTTTCCCACGCCCAGGGGACTGGTGAACCCGTTCGCCCTTGGCGTGCCGTAGGCATAGGGGGGTTCCCCCCGTTGTTCGCGCAGCGTCTCCGCAGGAGATAGAAAGTGTCCGTCAGCGCAGAGAGAAAAAAAGAGATTTTATGAGAAATTATTAGGTCAAACTAGTACCTCGATTGTCCAGAAAAAAAGTCAAAATCAAATATCCAAAATACAGGATTTATTCAAAATGAAATGTAATTTTAAGATTTTCTTATTGTTATTAAGTTTGCTATGTTCTGTTGGCACTTCTATCAATGCAGCTGTTGCCCAAGAGACTAGTAGCACTACCCTATCAACTCAATTGAGCGCTCAACGAGAGAACGGCAATATTCTATTAGCACAAAACGGGACAGAAGAACAAGAACTTCAAGCTTTTTTCAATAGCAAATACGACTATTGGGATGCCCGTGTTTTGGCAGATTATTGGGGACAGTCGGTGAGCGATGCTAAGGCTCGAATGGGCAGAAAGATTCTTTGGGGTCCAGAAAATGTTGCTATCCTCAACCAGTTTCTTGTAGATGCAAGGGTGAAAGCTTTACAGTCGGTGAAACCAGCCAAAAACCCAAGCTCCTACAAATTTTTTAGAGAGTCAAACTATTCCTATGATGATGCAAGAGCACTTGCTAAATTTTGGGGCGATCGCTCACCTATGGATGCAAAACTACGCATTGAGCGCAACTTAATTTTGGGCAATAACGAGATGATTGAACAAGCGTTACGATATTCTCGCCGCTAGATCTAGGAAGTGCAGGGTGAATGTGATTACGAAACACTTATAGCGGTAAGAACCCGGAGTAAGGTACACAAAGAAATAATGAACCACAGATGGACACAGATGGACACAGATAATTAATTACTTTATTCAATTGAATTACGCTATATGTCTTTAAACTGGAAAATTGGCTTTGAAATTGAGCTGATGGCACCTCGGGGACTCAGCAGACAGGATTTAGCAGAGTTAATAGCCCAACAACATGATGCGGGAGTGCGTCGTGTCTTTCATCCTCAGTCTGAACCAAGTCAGGTTCCGGGAACTCCCTTGTTCCAAAATCTGACTTTGGGGTTTGAGGTGATTGATCAACAGGGGCGTTTGATTGCAAGATGTGTGGATGATCTCACCCTTCAGGACGACTTGGATAAAACTCAAAAACCCAAACCAGGATGGTATCGAATTGTTAGTGATGATACCAGACTTCTGCAACTGGTGAACAGCCAAGCTGACCCTGCTGACTCTCTCACCACAGTCCTGAAGCCAATTGCGAGTTTATTTTCTACCTATGCGGAAGCAGGACCTGGGGGGATGGTGCGTGTTGCTGATAATACAGGCAATCCAATTGCGATCGCCGCACCTCTACCAGGAGAACGCGAACGTCCTTGTGAGTTAATTACCCCACCTATTGATACCAATCATGGCGATCGCCTGGAGGTTCTCTTATCAGCAGCACGCGTTCTTGGCTTCACAATTCCCGCTGAAGGTGCAACCCACCTACACTTCGATGGTATCGCCTTATGTTCTGCCCCTGTTTTCGCTAATCTAGTGAATCTTTTATGGACACATGGGGAAAATTTAAAACGATTGGTAGGAACTAACTCCAGATGCAGGCGCTTGGGAATGTGGGATGAGGAGTTGTTGGTACTGATCAACGAATCTGATTTTCGCGATTTGTCCTGGTTTGATGCTAAAGCACGTCTTGCCAAACTTGAATTAACAAAATATTGTGACTTTAACCTCAAAAACCTAATTCACCCCATCCCTGATAAATTTACCTTTGAAGCTCGTATTTTCCCCTCGTTTTTGCACACACAACCTCTTATCGAGGTGGCGGCGTTGATGGAAGCAATCCTACGCTATGCAGCAACGGCATCTAAGATATCACCCACTGCACCCTTGCAATGGAAATTAGAATCCGTGCAGGAGTTTCTCAAAGCACTCCCAATAGCTGAACATTTTCGCTGTGTTTGGTTGTCTCGTGCTGCTAGCATTGGCTAATATGATGTCCGGATGAGTACTTATAAAAAACGAAGAACCTCACCCCAACCCTCTCCGAACTCGCGCAGAGGGGAAGGGAGGCGGGTGAGGTAACGCAGGAATTATAAATTTATCTGTATCAGGACTTACGCACTGAAAACCCGAAACCTCGATCCCCCCTAGCCCCCCTTAAAAAGGGGGGAATCTTAAAAGCCCCCTTTTTAAGGGGGTTGGGGGATCTCTTCTGCGTAAGTCCGATGTATGTCACATATGGCGATCGCCTCCGGCAGTGCGGTACAACCAGCGATCGCCCACTGCACCTATTGCTCAAAACACTTACCGATTATGCATTGCAAAAGAACCTTGTTTTCTTAAGCTTTGAATGGTGGCAATTGTATGCTGTGCCACCTTGTCAATTTCCTCAGCAGTATTGAACCGTCCTATACCAAACCGTATTGACGCATAAGCGAGCGCTTCCGAGTGTCCCAGTGCTGTGAGAACATGAGAAGGGGCAGTCGTTGCCGAGGAGCAAGCAGATCCAGAAGACACCGCCATCACTGATTGCAATCCTAACAGCAATGCAGAACCATCTACCCCTTCAACACTGATATTGAGATTTCCCGGTAATCGCTGAGTGGGATGTCCGTTGAGATGAATTCCCTTTAGCTGAGAAAGTTGTTCCCACAATCTTTGTCTTAGCTGTGTGAGGCGTTCGGTTTCTGTCGCTTGTTCTTGTAAAGCAATCTCCACAGCCTTACCAAATCCTACGATTTGCGGTGTATACAAAGTGCCAGAACGCATTCCCCGTTCATGCCCACCACCATGCTGTTGCGGAGCTAGTTGTACTCTAGGGTTACGCCTGCGAACGTACAGCGCACCAATACCCTTTGGACCGTAGACTTTATGTGCTGTTAGGGACATTAAATCAATTTTTAGCGCCTGCACATCTAGAGGTATTTTACCAATAGCTTGTGCTGCATCGCTGTGGAAAAGGACATTGCGTTCCCGACACATTGCGCCAATTTCTGCCAATGGCTGCAAAACACCAATTTCGTTATTCGCCGCCATCACGGAAACGAGAATTGTATCGGGACGAAAAGCTTTTTCCAACTCAGTTAAATCAATCAATCCATCTTTTTGGACTGAAAGGAATGTCATTTCAAAACCAAGGGTTTTAAGATACTTGCAAGGGTCAAGAACTGCGCTATGTTCAGTGACAACAGTAATAATATGCTGTCCTTTTTGAAAATAGGCTTCAGCAACACCTTTGATAGCTAAATTATTCGCTTCTGTCGCACCACTAGTGAAAATAATTTCTTCCGGCGTTGCGTTAATTGCTGCTGCCAAAATTTCCCGCGTTTGTTTCACAGCAGCTTCTGCTTCCCAACCGTAAACATGACTGATGCTGGAGGGGTTGCCAAAGTGTTCTGTAAAGAAGGGCAGCATAGCAGCAAGTACCCGTTCATCTACAGGTGTAGTAGCGTGGCAATCTAGGTAAATAGGACGACTAGACATAATTATCAAATTAAAATTGTACCCAGTTTCTTTAATATACTGAGAACTTGATACAGTTCATTTCCTCTTCTAGATAAAGTAAATTTATCAGACATAGCATATTTAGGTGTATCTTGCTTTGTTAGCTTAAGAAATTGAAAATCTTCTCCATTAATGACTAATCCAAATACAGGTTTTTCTGGATTAGGATTTGCCAGCATATAAGCTAATCCTTGGGGTATTGCTTCTAAAAGAGAAAAACTAGCCCTTTTGGATTCAATAACCAACAACCACAACTGCTGTTGCAAAACTAAAACATCTATTCGCCCTCTAATAATTTCTTCTTCATCCTCCAAGGCAATTTCTATAGATTCTTCGGTAGCAATAAAAAAAGGTTCACTATAAAAGCCTGCTAAATCTAATAAAGGAGACAAAACTACCATTTTGACCGCATCCTCTAAGATTGGTGGGCGCTTAACCAATCTGAGGAAGTTGGTTTTAACTCTGTCTAAATATTGCTTTTCTAAAACTGTAATTTCAGGTAAACCCTCAAACCACTCTGTAAAAAATTCCTCATTCTCCGCTACTTGCAAACCAAATCTTTCTTCTAAATAGCTAAGAGAGACATTTTGAGCTTGGATGACTTGAACCATAGTTCAATAAACGGAAGTGATATTAACCATTGTATGGTCAAATTTTCCTAATAAATGGTGAAATGGTAGGTGGTGCAATAGATACGCGATAATAGGAAATTAGCCTGGGTCGGCAAGCTTTATTTGTAAAGCTGGAATTTTACTCATCTGGCTATTTTAACCTGCTATTTTGACGCAAAATGACTAAAGATATGCAACGCGACTTTGCCAACCGCGAAGAGTTGGTAGCCTACCTCACAGAACAATTCCCTAAAGCCGCAGAACGCGATCGCCACATCAGCGAAACCCTCGGTGGACGCAAAGCCGCTGAGGCGGTACTGCAAAAAGTAGACTCCGTACGCTACGCGAAAACACGTAACTTTTTCACAGGTGCTGTAACGCGGCTTTCTCCTTACATTCGCTACGGCGTTCTTAGCTTACGAGAAATTCGGGATTACGTTTTTCAGCGCGTCAAGTCCCAAGACGATGCAACGAAACTCATTAACGAGTTGGGTTGGCGTGACTACTGGCAACGGCTATATGTCAAGCTAGGTGATGGTATTTGGAAAGACCAAGAGGATTACAAAACTGGCTATACTGTCGCTGAATATGCACCTGAGTTACCCGATGACATCAAACAAGGAACCACAGGACGCGTTTGCATCGACAGCTTTAGTCATGATATGCGGGAAATTGGCTACCTGCACAACCATGCAAGGATGTGGATAGCAGCATACATTGTCCATTGGCGGCGCATTCGTTGGCAAGCGGGAGCAAAGTGGTTTCTCGAACACCTTTTAGATGGTGATCCGGCAAGCAATAATATGTCGTGGCAATGGGTAGCCAGCACCTTCAGTCACAAACCGTATTTTTTCAACCGCGAAAACTTAGAACGCTACACCGAAGGCGTTTATTGCCGAAAATGTCCCTTGTATGGTAAGTGTGACTTTGAAGGAAGTTACGAAGAATTAGAAGCGCGACTGTTTCCTAAAGGGGAATTTAGCAAACAATCTAATAGTCAGAGTTGGCAGAAAGGTAAGAAAGGCAAAAGGTAAAACTAAACGCAACCGGAAATATGCAATTTGAATCTGTTTTAGTTTATTAGAGTTTATGTTGACTAACCTAACTCAGCACAATGCAGCTAAATGGTAAACAGTTCCGGGAGTTAAAAGAAGCACTACTCAGTGCATTTCCTGATCCAGCTAAACTAAAGCAGATGGTTTTCTTTGGATTCAACAAACAGAATCTGGACGAGATAGCAACAGGTAACCATGATGACGTTGTATTTGAACTGATTAAATGGGCTGAAACTTATGGGAATTTGGAAAATCTGCTAATTGCTGCACGTAGTGAAAACTATTGCGGCAATCCCGGTAACCCGGACTTGAAGAAAATTTGTGCAGAACTATTGGAAGGGCAAGCTGCAACAAAACAACCCCACCATGAATGGCTGAATCCTTGCAACTTTGACTTGAGCGAATTAATTCGATACTGTTTCAATGAACTAGACGATCAGCAGGGACTCATTGGGTTAGCTGTGCCCTATGACAAATCTAATTTTCCAATATACTTCTGTGAGCGTTTGCAAGACAAACTCAATAAAAGTCACATCACAATCATAGAAACAACGCTCAAACCCAAATTGGGTTCTGTAGACAGAGTAGTAGGAAAAATAAAAGCTAACAAAGATAACCTACAAAAGAGCGACGTTATTTGTCGTATCCTTGTTGATGCTTCTAACCAGAATACAAGTATGACTGACGAATTCTGGCGGAAGATATCTGATGAATTTCAAAATAATAATACTAAACACCGCTTAATTGTAATTATGTTTGGTAGTGAAAATAGTATTTTTCCAGAAGGCGTGAATAAGCTAATGTCTCCACAATTTACAAGAGCAGATGCAAATGATTGGGTTATTAAGGTAGCGCGTCAGCTTACATGGACACAAGAGTGTCAACAGAAATGGAAGAAAATGATGATTCAAGACTGTCTAGACCAGGATGATTCTCAAGAAAAACTTTTAGATATCGAATATGTGTATGAACATTTAAAGACCTGTATTGAGCTTTTACAAAAAAAACCTTCAGAAGAAGATTTTCTACAAGAACTGGAGCAAAGGATTCAGAGTTATGTCTAAGCGCTCTGTTGATACGTCTACCAGCTTTTCTACCACCGCTTACAAATCCTTGGACGACTCTCGTGAAATCGAAATTCTGGAAATCGCAGTATCTGAAGAAAACCCTGCAAAAAAGACGATAACAATATATAAGGAACCCTACTTACCTGACGACAAGTTGGTTGAAGCAGTTAATTTAGCGATCGCCTTAGGTCGTCCCTTACTGTTACAAGGTGAACCTGGTTGTGGGAAAACACGCTTAGCCTATGCTGTCGCTTATGCTTTGGGCTTGCCTTTAGAAGTCAGTTATATCAAATCCACCAGCCGTGCCCAAGATTTACTTTACACCTACGATGCTGTCAATCGTCTTTATGATGCTCAGTTAGGGGCTGAAGGACAGCGTAGTCGAGACATTCGTAATTATATTCAATTAGGTCCTTTAGGGAGAGCGATCGCCCGCGCTCAATATGGGCGTCGTTCTGTGGTACTCATTGACGAAATTGACAAAGCTGATCTCGACTTTCCCAACGATTTGTTATGGGAGTTGGATCGGTTGGAGTTTCGAGTCACTGAGGCTCCAGAGATATATTACGCCGTTGGCAAGAACCCAGCATTACGCCCAATCGTGTTTGTCACACACAATGAAGAAAAAGCATTACCGACTGCGTTTCTGCGGCGATGCATTTTTCACTACGTTGAATTTCCCGAAACAGAGGAGGATTTGCAACAGGTTTTAGCAACTCACGAGATTTCTAACCCAGAATTGAGCAAAAAAGCTATCGAAGTTTTGTTAAAGCTTCGCGACATCAACCTCACCAAGCCACCGGGTTTGAGTGAACTGCTGGACTGGGTGGGTTATTTGAAAGCGGTAGAAACCCCGGTAGAAGAACTTGACAAACTGCCGTATTTGGGAGCGTTGCTCAAGCAAGAGATCGATCGCCAACGCGCAATGGAGGCTTTTGCCAAGCAGTGAAGCTACTCAAGTTACCCGCGTTTCTCTGGGAGTTATTTCAA
This sequence comes from Scytonema sp. HK-05, assembly GCF_963872035.1. Lineage (NCBI taxonomy): Bacteria > Bacillati > Cyanobacteriota > Cyanophyceae > Nostocales > Scytonemataceae > Scytonema > Scytonema sp. HK-05. Next base: position 8,674 of record NZ_CAWMYC010000008.1, on the reverse strand, counting down.
AAGCTTCGTCGTCGTGGGTTTCCATTGACACCAGATGAGTATGAAGCACTGAAGCAACCCAATTTACCTCCGTTTCTCTGGGAGTTATTTCAAAAGTTACGTCGTCGTGGGTTTCCACTCACACCAGATGACTACGAAGCACTGCGCCAGTCCTTGCAAGCTGGCTTTGGTTGGTCATCAAAAGAAGCACTGCGGGATCTGTGCAATTCCCTCTGGGCAAAGTCGCGCCAAGAACAGGAAATTCTCACTGCCCTGTTTAACCAACTTGCACCAAAAAACGAAGATTGGCAATTGTCTTCTGTGCAAGCGGAAAAAGATTTTGATGCTGATGTTACAGACTCATCAAAAAAAGAACAGCATCAGGACGTTCCGGAGCATCAGGAGCGTGAGGAGATTGTAACCGAATCTCGTAGCGGCTTACCTCCGATTTCCTTAAAAGATGTGCAACTTTCGGAACGTCGGTTTATCTTCGTACCGCAGTTTCCATTAACCTCTCGAGAAGTCGCTCAAACTTGGCGGCGCTTACGCCGTCCCGTGCGGGTGGGAGCAGCAACAGAACTGGATGTTGAACTGACAATTGCGCGTTTTTGTCAACAGGGAACAGCAACTTCTGTTGTGTTAAAACCGAGACGCCGCAACGTTGCGCGGTTACTTTTGCTTGTGGATCACCAAGGTTCAATGACTGCTTTCCACCGCTTTTGTAAAGAGGTTTGCACAGCAATTCAACAAGCAGGCAGATTGGAAGAGACAGCAATTTATTACTTTCACAACGTTCCTGCTGAAGGTGCTGATGAGCAGGTGCTAGAACCTCTGCATAACAAACTTTTTCCAGTTCTTGATACCATTTTGCCTCAGATAACTCCCCTAAAAACAGGTTATCTCTACGAAGATTCTGATTTGCTCTCTCCGATTGCGGTAGAAGAAGTCCTCCAGAAATATGCCAGCGATGCATTTGTGGTAGTAATAAGTGATGCTGGTGCTGTGCGTAAATCTTATAGTGTCGTGCGTCTGTTAGATACCATCTCTTTTATCAAAGCACTCCGCGCTTATACTTTAAACTATGTTTGGCTCAATCCCCTGCCTAAATCATATTGGAAAGATAACACCGCCGCCCAGATTGCACGTCATGTGCCGATGTTTCCTTTGAATCGGGAGGGTATCCAGAAAGCGGTGAATGTGCTACGTGGACATCGATATATAATTGAGAAACCACTATAACTGCCACCATGTCTAACAAACTTCTAGAGCGACGTTTGAATGACTTTAAGCGTAGATGTGGTAAGGATGGAGATGCAGCCTTGCAACTGGCGTATCACGCTGCAATGCCCGTTGCCTTAAATCCTGAGTTGCTGCACTTTCTACGAATTAACTTTTTTCTCGATCCACCTGAACAACTTTCTTACACCGTCGAGTTTGAGTTTCTCACTTCTGGGCTGTGTCGTGAAATTGACGCAGATCTGTATGAAATCGAGCCAGAAATTCGCAATGAATTGTTGCAGGAGTTGGTGAAAAGGGAAGATGCAAGACAACGAATTCAAGATGTCGCTACGCTGCTTTGGCAGTATGTCGAACAGCATTCACCTTGGGCAGATAGAGTTGAATTAGAACGGGCGCAACAACTGACTGCACTGAATTTTCTAGATCCTGCAAAAGCACAAGAGTGGCTAGATGAAGCACAAGCTAATGGTAGCTTGGGGACAGGAGAGCGAGAATGGTTCATCGCGATGCGTCAGGAAATTGAGGAGCTTCCTGACCTGTTAACTCAGGACAAACCTGATCCATCCCAATATCCATCCCAATATAAGGTATTTCTTTGCCACAACAGCATCGACAAGCCAGAGATAAGACAAATTAGGGATCAGCTACGCCAGCAAGGTATTGAAACCTGGATGGATGAGAAAGATATCATGGGGTTTGACGATTGGAAGAAAAAGATAAAAGAAAATCTTTCTCAGATGAATGCTATAGCTGTATTCCTTGGATCGTCAGGGTTTGGAGAGTGGCAAAAGTATGAAATAAAATGCACTGAGGAAGAAATATCTCGGCGAGATAACACACTTTTCACGCTTAGAAGAGAAACTACGCCTCGTGTAGGATTGGTTATACTACCTAGCTGCCAACACACATTCCAAGAAATTCAGAATCAGTACTACCATACACCATACGGGTGGTTATTTAATTATCACGCGGTGGATTTGCGTACATCTAAAGCTCCAATGCAAGAACTAATTGGAGCCATAACAGGACAGCTGAGGAATTCAAATGTAGACGTTGATTCACTCCTTTCTGAACGTGGTGTAAACTATACCCGATTACGAAATTTCCTGAGAGCAGGACAGTGGAAACAAGCGGATCAGGAAACTCTTGCTGTCATGCTCAAGGCAACTGGCAGAGAAGAAGAAGGCTGGCTCTCTACTGAATCCATCGAAAATTTTCCCTGCACTGACTTACGCACAATTGACCAACTTTGGGTAAAATACAGCAATGGGCGCTTCGGCTTTAGCGTGCAAAAGCGCATTTGGGAAAGCGTCGGTGGCAAACCAGACGCTGATATAGAAATCTGGGAGAAGTTTGGCGATCGCGTCGGCTGGCGTCGTCGAAAAGGGTCATCGTTGTGGTTGCAAAAAGAATGGCTTGAGTACTCAGAACTTACCTTCACCACCGAAGCCCCTGCGGGGCATTTGCCCTTAGGGGTGGGAATTATGGGCAGTTCTTGGAGGAATGGGGATGGTATTTCTTCTCTCACGTCGAGACTTATAAAATGTAATTTATAATGGTTCCGCTGACGGAAGAATTATAACTGCTCGGAATTTGAACGGTGGAATTCTCTATTTTATTAGCGTCCTTGGTGTCTTGGCGGTTGATAATTTTTATAAGTCATACCGATTCAAAAAATGTTTGCGACAGATACCCCACCCGCGCTAACGCGCACCCTCCCCTTGCTAAGGGGAGGGTTAGGGAGGGGTATCTTACTATGTGTTGCATTCTTTTTTCAAATTGGTATCATATAGGTCGCCATATGGAAAAAATATTAAATACTCAAAAACAACCTGAAAACGAAGAATTCGATGTCTTCCTAGCACACAACAGTGAAGACAAGCCGGAAGTGAGAGCCCTTGCTAATCAACTCAAGGAACACGGTATTAAGCTATGGCTTGATGAAGAGCAAATTCCACCAGGAAGATCATTTCAGGATGAAATCCAAAAGGCAATTCCACTCGTTAAATCTGCCGCTATCTTTATCGGTTTGAAAGGATTAGGAAAGTGGCAGAGAATGGAAGTGGACTCACTAACAAGAATGTGTGTTGAGAAACATATCCCTTTGATTCCTGTTCTGCTTCCGGGCGTGAGTCAATTACCCGAAAATTTAGTCTTTTTAAAAAACTATACACGGGTAGAATTTTCTAAAAGTATTGATGATGTTAAAGCGTTGAAGAACTTGGTGTGGGGAATTACCGGAACTCAATCATCACCTCAACAAAAGCCAACTGAACTATGGTTCAATGGTGATCGCTTGCAGCAGTTCCACAAAGCACTCCTGAGTGCATTTCGTACCACAGCAAAACTCAAGCAGATGGTTCGCTTCCGGTTAGATGAGAATTTGGATGCGATCACAGGAGGTGCAAACCACTCACAAGTTGTATCCAACCTGATAGAATGGGCTGATGCTGAAGGGCGACTAGAAGAGCTACTCATTGCTGCTCGTAAAGAAAATCCTGGCAACCCGGCTTTACGCAAGTTTGACGAACAGATACGAAATAGCTGATGAGCAAACCAATTATCTGGATACACGGCGACTGTCTGAGTCCCCAAAACCCCGCACTACAAGAATACCCCAACGCACCAGCCATCTGGGTTTGGGATGATGCTTTAATTGAAGAATGGCAGCTGAGCCTCAAACGCATCGCCTTTATCTACGAATGCTTGCTAGAGTTACCCGTTGTCATTCGCCGTGGCGATGTCGCAAAAGAAGTTTTAGCTTTTGCTAAAGAGCATAATGCCAAAACAGTCGTCACAGTAGACAGTCCCAGTCCCCGGTTTGATGCTATCTGCGACGAAATTGAGCGTTCTGTGGAACTGGAAGTTTTTGAAGTAGAACCGTTTTTTGACTACGACGGTTATATTGACCTCAAGCGCTTCTCGCGCTACTGGAAAGTGGCGGAAAAGTATGTGTTTGATTAGACCTTATTGACAAATGTCCGACGAGGAATGATAAACCAAATTAAAGTTTTAACAGTTGGGCTTTGCTTAAACACGCGTCCTGTTGAACTTCACCCATTCTATCTTTATTTACCTATTTTTATTTAATTGATACTGTGGTCAATGACCACATCTAAAAAGTTGTACCTTGTATTCTCTGGCAAAGAGCTACCTACTGTTTCATCCAAGGATGCAGTATTGGGATTTACACACATTGAACTTGCATATAAATTTTTAGTATGAACAAGAATAACAATTGCTACCAAAGTTATTGATACAGAAGTAAAATATACAAATTTCATGTTCAAACCTCTAGAAAACATCAGGAATGTCTTTTGAAGCGAATAGTGCACCTTGTATAAATTATGTTTCAGCTAATGTTACTATAGGTTTTCTCCACAATTTAAGATGCATAGTGCTAAGCATACAACATCCTGTTATGTCACCCAATCGGGTGATTTATGAAAAATTTTTAAAATGCGGAGATTGGAGCAACAGAAGTAACTGATAGCTATTTGTAAAGTAGCTAATCAAATTTATTGGGACTAGAGATAAAAGTCATGGATTTGACATGACTTTAGTCATATATTGATAATGAGACAGTGTTGTGATATGGCAATCCTAAATGATTTATAAAAAATCTTGAGTATTGTAGGGTGGGCAGTGCTTATCGTATTTTGCCCACTACATTCGGGTTTTGCTAAGCACTGCCCCGAAGTTCCCTACGGCGGGAAACCCGCCTGCAGGACTTCTCTCCACCTTACGTGTCGTTCAAAAATCTGCGGAGGAGATATGTTCAGCCAATATCACAGGCAAGCTTTAATAACAACCTATGGTCTTTCTCCTGGTCGCGCTACTGGCTTTTTTCTCACCATGTGTACATAATTGGTAGCTTAGAGGATGTTTGAGAAGTATAAAATATTTTATTTGATCCCCCCTGCCCCCTTAAAAAGGGGGGCAAAAGTCCCCCTTTTTAAGGGGGATTTAGGGGGATCATTAATAAATTTTGGTACAAAACTACACTTTGCAAACATCCTCTTAGCCTGCATTTATAGCGCTTCTGGTGTTGAGTCCAATACATGAAGAAATAAGAACCACAGATGGACACAGATGGACACAGATAAATAATTACTTCATCCAAACGAGAAGCGCTATATTACGGCGTTCAGGGTATGATTTAACGTATATGATGACACTCTATATCTCAAGCTTCCAGTAGTATTCAATATTAGGTTGCCCATTAATTTTGTTTACTGTGAGCTTGCAAGCTTTGAAGCCATGTTTCTCATAAAATATGCAAGCTCGTGTATTTTGTTGCAATGTTTGCAGCGTTAGTCCTTCTGGACAAATTTTTTTAGCTTTGTTAAGTAAGGCTGAACCAATACCACAGTTCTGATATTCAGGATTGACAAAAATCTGTGATAAATAGGCGTTGCGATAGTAAACGGGCAAAAAACAACGCTTCACGTATAAAGATATTTATACGTCTAGATTCGCGCAACTGAACGTATAAACTCGCGCGTTGCTTATAAAGTTTTGTAAAAAATTAGCAGGTTTTGCGTAAAACTTCCATTGGGTAACCGAGTAGTAAGCAGGAGTTAACTTGATGTTCACTCTTCGTGCTTTACTTTGAGCAAAGCTTGCAACTACTACAAAACGTGGAGGGGTGCGATGTCCGGGATAAGAACTCGTTGGGGTTGGTTTTTAGTAATCGCGATGGGAGGTGTGTTCCCTTTTTTTGGAAATTGTGCCAACGCCCAAATTACCCCTGATAGCACTCTACCCACTAATTCCAACGTCACACAAGTGGGTAACACTAGCGTTATTAATGCAGGAACTCAAGCTGGCGGCAATCTGTTCCACAGCTTCAAAGAATTTTCTGTACCCACTGGTGGCACTGCTTTCTTCAACAATGCTGTGGATATTCAAAACATCATCAGTCGGGTAACGGGTGGGTCAGTTTCTAATATTGATGGGTTAATTAAAGCCAATGGTACAGCTAACCTGTTTTTGATTAATCCCAATGGAATTGTATTTGGGCAGAATGCACGGTTGGATGTACGTGGTTCGTTTGTTGGTAGCACGGCAAGTAGCCTGAAATTTGCAGATGGCTTTGAGTTTAGTGCTACTGCTTCCCAAACTACGCCTCTACTGACTGTGAGTGTTCCTATGGGTCTGCAATATGGGGTAAATCCGGGAAGTATTCTTAATCGATCTCTAGTAACCAATACCAGTGATGAAACTATTGGTCTACAAGTGCAGCCTGGTAAAACTTTAGCACTAGTGGGTGGTGATGTGAGGTTGAACAGTGGAAGCCTAACTGCTCCCGGTGGTCGTGTCGAGTTGGGAGGCCTTTCAGGAGCGGGAACAGTTGGGCTTGAAGGAAACGGTAGTAATCTGAGTCTAAGTTTTCCTGAAGGGGTGGCGCGAGCAGATGTAAGCATTACTAACGAAGGGGCAGCAATTCTATCACCTAGAAATGGTGTAAATGTAACGGGTAACGATGGCGGTAGTATTTGGGTCAACGCCCGGAATATAGAAATTACTAGTAGTCAGCTAGTTGCTGGCATAGCAGAGAATTCAACATCTCCCAATGCTCAGGCAGGAGATATTACTCTCAATGCTACAGAAATGATTACAATTCAGTCGGGCAGTATTGAAAATAACCAGCATGGTGTTACTGGTAGTCCCGGAAATATATTGATTCGGGCAAATGGCTCTCTCTCTATTGCAGATAGCTTTATCTCCAACATCCTCTTTAAGGGAACTGGTAAACCTGGGGACATATCGCTACAGGCTAACGACTTTATCTCTTTGACAGATGATAGTTCTATCCTTACTTTGAACTATTTTGGAGATAGGGATACCGGAAGCGTCTCAGTGCAGTCTAATAACTCCGTTTATTTGGCAGATGATAGCAGTATTTCCACCACAACATTTGGAAAAGGTAGTAGCGGTGATATAACTGTACAAACAAATGCCTTACATCTATTGGACAAGGCAATATTGAATGCAACAACCAGAGGTGAAGGTAATGGTGGCAACATTACAGTGAACGTCAATAACCTTGAGATTACGGGGGGTGGACAAATAGCCACGACTGCTCTCAAAAATGGTAATGCAGGCAACATTACTGTTAATGCAAAAGATAGCATTACTCTCTCAGGCAGTGACCTTAACCGACTATTTTACTTAGAGTTTGATCCAAATACAAATAGCTTTATACAATCCCAACCAATCCGCGATGAGGATGAGCTAAATAGTTTTGGTATAGTTAGCCTCAACAGTGGGTTATTTGCCAATACAACTAAAAGTTCTAGTGGTCAAGCAGGAAGCATAAAGATTGAAACTAGTTCGCTGAATATCCAGGATAATGCTGAAGTAACAATAAGCAGTGTTGGGTTAGGGGATGCAGGCATACTCACAGTCAATGCAAACTTGATTAATCTGGACAAAGGAAAACTTGTAGGTACAACAGCATTGGGTAGGGGTGGGGATATTAGTTTACAAGTGAAAAATTTATTGCTAATGCGTCGTGGTAGTCAGATAACCACTACCGCAGGTACTGCAAAGCAACCAGGAGACGGTGGCAACATCACAATCAATACTCCCAATGGTTTCATCGTTGCCGCCCCAAAAGAAAATAACGACATCACCGCAAATGCGTTTAGTGGCAGTGGTGGGAAAATCACAATTAGAGCTACTAATATATTTGGAATCGCACCACTTAGTAGGCAAGAACTTGAGAGGTTAAGTCCTAATAATTTAGACCCCAGTAAATTACAGACGAACGACATCACTGCCATTTCGCAAACGAACCCTTCATTAAGCGGCACTGTTCAGCTAATCATACCCGATGTGGATGTTAACCGAGGATTAGTGGAACTGCCCGTAAATATAGTTGATATTTCACAGCAAATTGACACTGGTTGCAATCCAGGCAGCAGGCAAAGAGCCAGTTCCTTTGTGATTACAGGTCGTGGCGGTCTACCTCCCAATCCCTCTGATATGTTGACACCAGACGCCGTGCTTGTAGATTTGATAACTCTCAACCCAAACATTGACAACCGCAAGAGTCCATCTGTTACCACCAAACCAACTACTAATGCACCAGAACGCATTGTAGAAGCTACTGGTTGGGTGATAAACGAAAAAGGGGAGGTAATACTTACAGCTGATGCATCGACTACCGCTCCTCATGAATCATGGCAGAACCCTGCATCTTGCCGTGCTTCTTAGATGTCAATATGTACATCAGTAGCAATTATGACAACTGGGTTCATTGATAATATTATACGTAAGCGCGTTGTTTTTTGTTCGTTTACTACTGCAACGCCTTAAAGAACGCAAAGCAAAACCCTCCAGCAATCACTGGGGGGTTTCACTAGCACAAACAGGCGTTGCGATAGTATTTGGACAATATAGCGGTTTTCAGTTGACTCCAATACAGTTTGGTAAAATTTGACGCTTAGTG
>NZ_CAWMYC010000007.1:0-26077 GCF_963872035.1 Scytonema sp. HK-05 | reverse complement strand
GAATAATTAACCACAGATGGACAATAAATAAAAGTTTTTCCTCTGTCTTCCCCCCAATGCATCGGGGGGAATGAGGGGGGTGGACACAGATGGAATCAAACGGATGCAATCTTGTCTATTGAAAATATTCACCAGTCTTCCAATGTCACTGGCTCGCCTTTGTAACCAACTGCTTTTAATGCGGCATTAAAGCGTTCCAATCCAATCTTTCTAATGTCATCAACCATCTCGCCTAACATCATGTAGCCAAGTTTGTCTCCTTCGTCATCTAACTTTTGAGCCTCCATGTAGGAACGCGCTAGTTTACGTGCTTCGGTATCTTTGAGCGCATCTTTAGAGTCACTTACTGGCTCGATACCTTTAGATCCTAGGAATGCAACAATCCCCTTGTGATTCCACAGGTAGTAGGGTTTGCCTTGCTTGGCTTCAATTCTCTGGAAAAGTCCGTTGGCTACGGCTGTTGGTTCGCCGTCAGAATCGCGCAAGCCATGTTCTTTAAGAAGTTTTCCAAAAGCAACCGCTGATTTACCAAATTCAGTCCCAAGTTCGGTTAGCGTTCTCCACTCTGAGCGAAAGTTTTTCTTTGATTTTTTAGTCATTGTTTTGTCCTATTGTTGTTAGTAAATATTGCTGAAAAATTTATCCAGTTTTACTTTAGCCTGGCAATAAAAGAAATTTAGTAACACGCGCTAAGCGCTAGCCGTCAACGCCTACCGCGTCATCACCAATATATAGCAATCCTCCGCACATTTGTGTGAAGTGCCTGCGCTTAGCGTATAAATTGACCTTATTCAGAACCCCGACAACTTTTACGAAGTCGGGGTTCTTGTTTTTTCACAAATTATTTAGGGCTGCTATATTAATAGTTTATGAAAATGAGCTTTTTGACCTCTAAAATATCCTCTAACAGGATGACAAGAAATTTCAACATAAGGGAAATTTCCCTTATGAAGGATGTAGAGAAATATCCCATAGAAGGTGTGGGAATCTTCCCTGATTAACTGTTGACGAAAAGCTAAATAATTAAGTTATGTCCCTATCTATTGAAAAAATCTGAAATGAACACAAAACAACAGTAATTTTCCTTAAAATAGATATAGGTAAAAAATGTAAAATTACCAAACACTGGTTGTGACAACATCTGCTCAAACGGTACCACTTGTTAAAGAACCTGAACGCCTAGAGCGCCGACTACAAGAAATTCCGCCGGAACCGGGAGTTTATTTGATGCGAGATGGCAGCGATCGCATCATATATATAGGTAAATCGCGGAAGTTGCGATCGCGCGTTCGTTCTTATTTCCGAGACTCTCAAAGACTCAGCGAACGTATCGCCACAATGGTTAAGCAGGTAAGTGAAATTGAATTCATTGTCACCGATACCGAAACCGAAGCTTTGGCGCTGGAAGCCAACCTGATCAAGCAGCATCAACCCTACTTCAATGTCCTGCTTAAGGATGATAAAAAATATCCTTACGTCTGTATTACTTGGTCAGAAGATTATCCACGTATTTTTATCACTCGTAAACGTCAACTAGGTAAAGAAAAAGATAAATTCTACGGACCTTATACCGATTCTCGCCTACTGCGGGAGATATTGCGCTTGTGCAAGCGTATCTTCCCTTTGCGACAACGTCCTCAACCGTTATTTAAAGACCGTCCTTGTTTGAACTACGATTTGGGACGGTGTCCGGGTGTCTGTCAAAAACTGATTTTACCAGAAGAATACCGCAAAATCGTCCAAAAAATAGCGATGGTTTTCCAAGGTCGAAGTCAGGAACTCATAGATATCCTAACCCAGCAAATGCACAAATCAGCAGAAGCACTGAACTTTGAGTCAGCAGCGCGGATTCGTGACCAAATTGCTGGGTTAAAGTCGCTCAATGCTGACCAAAAAGTGTCTTTACCAGATGATACAGTTTCCCGTGATGCCATTGCACTCTTCTCGGACGAACAACTCGCCTGCATTCAATTATTCCAGATTCGCGCTGGGCAATTGGTCGGACGCCTTGCTTTTGTCGCAGATGCTCATGCTGAACCTGGTGCTATCTTACAACGAGTGTTGGAAGAGCATTATCAAACTGCTGATTCGGTAGAAATTCCTATAGAAATTTTGGTACAGCACGAATTGCCAGATGGGGAGATACTAGCGGATGTCTTGACTGGGCGCAAGGGACGAAAAGTGACGATTTTGGCACCCCAGCGACAAACTAAGGCAGAATTAATTGAAATGGTGGAGCGAAATGCTCAATATGAATTGCAACGAATGCAAAAATTGGGTGATCGCAATCAAGAAGCGATGCAAGATTTAGCCGCGATCGTCGATTTACCCGAGTTACCCCACCGAATCGAAGGTTACGACATTTCCCATATCCAAGGGTCAAATGCAGTCGCTTCCCAAGTCGTGTTTATTGACGGTTTACCAGCCAAGCAGCACTATCGCCACTACAAAATCAAAAATCCCACAGTCACAACAGGACATTCAGACGATTTTGCCAGTCTCGCCGAAGTTATTGGGCGTCGCTTTCGCAAATATGCCGAAGATCCGCAACTGGCGCGAGTGGGAAATCCGGATTGGCCTGACCTTGTCATGATAGATGGTGGTAAAGGTCAGTTGTCATCTGTTGTCGCAGTCTTGCAAGAAATGAATTTATTGGAAGATTTGCGAGTTGTGAGTTTGGCAAAACGGCGAGAGGAGATCTTTTTGCCGGGAGAGTCCGAACCGCTAGAAACTGACGCAGAACAACCTGGAGTGCAACTTTTGCGGCGCTTGCGAGATGAGGCGCATCGGTTCGCCGTGAGCTTCCACAGACAGCAGCGCAGTGATAAATTAAAGCGATCGCGTTTAGATGAAATTTCCGGTTTGGGACACCATCGACAAAAGCAGCTTTTAGGGCATTTTCGCTCAGTTGATTATATTCGGCAAGCAACACCCGCACAAATCGCTGAAGTTCCAGGTATTGGTCCACGTTTAGCTCAAGAAATCTACGATTATTTCCATCCGTCTTGAGGTATTGACGCACGTTAAGCGCACTCCTGAGACACTTGCGTGCGCCAAGCAATCGCTTTAACCCCAAACGTGCGGTTTGTGGTTTATGCAAACGAAAAGCGCTGTATTTGAGAGTTGAACAGATTAAGTAGGCGGTTATATGCATTGACGAAAATCCACCAAGTCGTGCGGTTTTCACTTGTCTGATTTAAACGGGAAGCGCTTTTTGCTAATTTTCTCTTTGGGTTATTTACTTTTTATAAAAAATAATGTATTTATGAAAATATTTTTTATTCTCAAGTATAAAATTTAGCTAAAAACAGCATCTATCTTGAGATTTATAAAGTATCTATAAGTATCTATCATAGGTAAGAAATAATATGGGTATAATTAATATCACATAGTGAATGCGTCAGTTCTGATGTAGCTGATTGCGTCCAAGCATCCCTACTCCTTATCACTCCTATGCTGACTGAACACCGCAAGCCCGTGTGCCTATCACTTGTTTCCACAGACCTGCCAGTTTTGTCTGTAGTCGATGCTGCCGCAAGATTGTCTCAAAAAGACAGTAATCGATTTCATTTAGTGTTAACCGCACCGTCAAATAAAAGCTCCCAAGAGGCCATCGCCTCCGGCACTGCGCTTGAGGCGATCGCCCCTACCAGTCCCAGAACCTGGTGGTTGGAAATTTCCCCTAACCGTGTCATTATGACCATGCAGGGTAACGCTCAGTTAAATTACCGTCACATCTGGAAACAGGGTGTTTCTGGCAGTAGTCGTTATTGGTTGCCAACTGAGTCCTCGCCACCAAACAAACCAATCAGCTTACGTAATTTTACTAATATATTGGTGCTTGACGGACACCCTCTGCCAAGGAATTTGCGGGTGGAATATGAATTGTGGGCGGAAAAAGTCCAATTGGGACGCTACATCCTAAACTTGGAAATTCAGCATTAACATCAATGGAATAAGTAGTAGTAGCAAAAGTTACTTTTTACTGAGAGAGTCCGAACCACTAAAAACCGACGCAGAACAGGTAGGGGTGCAACTATTGTGGCGGTTACAGGATAAGGCGTATCGGTCCGTGGTGAGTTTTCACTCTTAGCAGCGCAGTCAGAAATTAGACCTCTTGCATAAGCAGATTTCATCTGTGTCCATCTACTTCGGCGTCCATCTGCGGTTAATTCTTCATTTTTTTTGGAATGAATGCAACAAGTCTAAGGACACTTGCTGGACGGTTTTCATCGTTTGGCTAAAGCTTATCTGCTGGGCATGGCCTACCGTTCAGTTTTCGGTCAATCCAGAGCGAGATTGGCTCAAGCAGACTTTATGAGCTACCAACGGTACTATGTCTTCTTTGAATGTCAAGCTTTTAGAAAAAAGTTTTGCGGGCATTAAACCTTACGCCACACAGTTCGCATCAAGATTCTATTACAATCTCTTTACTGACAATCCTCAGCTTGAGCCGTTGTTTGCCAACACCAATATGCAAGAGCAGGACAAGAAGTTAATGATGACTTTGGTGTTGGTAATTTACAATTTACGGAACTTTGCTTACTTAAAGACTATACTGAGGGATCTAGGAGAAAGACATGTAAGATACGCCACTATCGAGGAACATTATCCGATGGTGGGTACAGCGCTGTTAAAAACTTTTGAATTTTATTTAGGAACGGATTGGACGCCAGAAGTCAAGCAAGCGTGGACAGATGCCTATGCAGAGATTGTCAATATAATGCTAGAAGGGACGAAGTCTCCCGAACAAGCGCTGAAATTGGAGAATGAACTTCAGCCGAGTAGCAAAATAGCTATAGTAAACTCTGTCCCAACGCACCCTCCTGCTATTGCCTCTACCCTAAATGATTCTGAGAAAACCTCTAAGTTAGAGGATGTATCGCAGCCGAAAACCAACCCAGCCAGGACAAGCTTTGCTCCAACGCAGCCTCCTGCTACTGTCTCTAGCGTTAAGGTGAAGTTATTACCAATCATTTTTGTAGTAGCTGGTTTGTTGAGCGTTGGGCTTGTGTACTACCATTCCAGCTCGACGGAAAGACAACAGAGAGTTACGACACCAGAAGGAAAAATTGTTCGCTAAACAGAATTTGATAGGACATCTTCAGGCATTTGCTAGGCGATCGTGCAAGCGTGATCATCACGTGATCCGCTTCTCATAGTACAGGCTGAGTGGGTCATCGGTGTAGGAACCGAACGGGGGAATGCGGTAAAAGCCCAGCCGCTCGTAAAGCCCGATTGCTTCTCGCTGGTGAACCCCAGTTTCTAAGCGCAGCAACGTGATGTTGTGAGCATGAGCATAGTCTGCCAAATGATTGAGCATCAACTTTGCGAAGCCTAATCCACGGAACTGTGGACGCACATACATCCGCTTGATCTCGCCATACTTATTGCCCACCAATTTGATGCCGCCACAACACGCCGGCGTCTTGTTTGCACGCAGCAGGAAAAACGCCACGTCCTCGGCAAGCAACTTGTCAACACTGAACCCATGACGGCTTTCGCGAGGATAAAGGGGTTCAAGAACGGCTTCGAGCTCTGTAATTAAGCTGATGGCATCGAACGTGTCAGGGCGTTCCGGAGTGATGATGGCTGACATTGGATGCGCGTAATCCTTTCTGTATGTCAAATGCTTTAGACGTCTTGAACATGATCAAGCGTGTCGCCAAGCACTAGTGCCTTTAGTATACTACCTAGCAGTTGCTCATTCAACGGCGTGTGTTGGCGTTTGGGAGTTCTTCTTTTTAAATGCTGACAGGCACATGCTCGTCAGTTCATCCATATTGCGTGCATTTTCCACATCCACGTTTGCCAATCCAAGTTGGTTGACAGCGTTCATAATTTGATCGTTAAATAAATTGTTGCGCTCCAAAAACTTATCAACCATCATTTTTTCACTATGGGATTTTGATTCATAATGACTTGCAGCGTAGATTCTTCGTCTTATGAACTCGTTGCTGGCTGTGAGCCAGATGGCAGCAATGTTTTCAAAGTTCAGAGTATTTACAAGATCTGGCAATAAAGCCGAACCCTCCAGTACCAATCTGTGACAATATCTTCGATAAGCGGCCACACATTTTCTCTGTAATGACGAAGGACGTCAGTGATAAGTTCATCGGCTGACAGTAATAGATAATGATCCGCTACGTGATTTGGAACTTTCTTTGGTTTTGCTTGCCACGGACGTCCAGGATGGCGAGCTAGTTTGTCTGTGGAACGGTAGTTCCATCCCAGATGAGAGGCCAGAGACTGGGCAAGGGTCGATTTACCCACATGAGATGATCCGCCGATGAGGAGAATTCTGTGTTCACCAAACATATTTTTTGGTTCGTTGTGTGCGCCTAACTACTTATTAGGTTGACTTTTTCCATAGCAATCGTGTTAATCTCTATAATTGGAATTTTTTGCTTATTTTTTACCACGATTTATTTTTCGGAGCAATAGTAAACAAAGATTAATAAAAGCTAAATCTTAACATTTTGTTACTAAAACTAAGGATAGAGTTAGTTTTTAACTAATACTTTTTGGATAGACCTACAGAATAGAGCCATTAACTTATGGGTTCTGCTTGTCCGGGTTTACTCATTAGGAAAGAGTAGACTCGCAAAGGGCTAATATTTGCCACAGAGGACATGAGTTGCTTTCGCTGCATAAAGAGCGACTCACGGTTGCTATTATCCATAATTATTGAGTTTTTACCTGTTTGCTGCAAATATCACCTTTTAAAAAAGCTGACATGGCTTATAGCAAAAAAACAAAGTTGTTATGACTACAAATAAGGCAGTCTCAAAGTATTAGGGTTTGGGATCATGCGATTTCTGATGAAACTTGAACCTCTAGAGATAATTTATATATCCTCAGTTGGATAGCATATACCTTCATAGTAAGGATAATTAAGAAAATATAAATGAAAAAGAACACCTAATTTTGTGTTAATTTAAGCGATAAATTATTATCGCTTGTTCAATTATGCCAGTCTAAAAGATTTACAAGTTGAAGAAAGCGTTTTTTCAAAAAAAATCATGAAATTCCAGGGTTTAAAAATGCAGATAGTACAAAAAATTCGCTGCCCGAACTGTGGTAGCGAAGGTGAAAGGCATTATTTATCTGATAGTCAACTGACTCGAACGCAATGCCCAATCTGTGACTACTTGATGATCAATTGCACGCGTACTGGCAAAGTTATTGAGGCTTATGCTCCTGGTATTCATGCACCGCATTAATTGAGCACCAGAGGAGGATGAGGGGGATATTGCTCCCTTATCTGGCTCATCTCCCCTAATTCCCTTCTCCTGCTATTTCTTACTTGCCCGCAGTTGTCCACAAGCAGCATCCGCTTCTAAACCACGCGAGTAGCGAACACTAACCGCGATTTGTTGCTGCTTAAGGACTTTAACAAAAGCTTGAATTCGGTTTTGGTTAGGGCGTTTGTAGTCTGCTTCTGTAATGGGATTGTATGGAATCAAATTGACATGGCTCTGGAATCCCCGCAAACGTTTTGCCAATTCCAATGCGTGTTCTGGCAAATCATTGACGCCAGCAAGGAGAATGTATTCAAAACTGACACGGCGTCCAGTCATTTCCACATACTCGCGACATTCAGCCAGCAAATCTTCAATAGGATAGGTGCGGGCGCTGGGAATCAGTTGTTCTCGTAGTGTTTGGTTGGGAGCATGGAGACTGACAGCAAGAGTGACTTGCAACTGGTGCTGAGCCAACTGGCGAATGCGATCGCGTATTCCAACAGTAGAGACAGTGAGATTGCGCTGTCCAATACCTACATCTTTATTTAGGGATTGGATAGCTCCGATCAGATGATCTGTATTCAACAACGGTTCACCCATGCCCATAAACACCACATGGCTCACTCGCTGCTGGAAATCTTCCTGAACCGTCAACACCTGATCCACAATTTCATGGCGGGCAAGATTGCGCTTGTAGCCTCCTTTACCAGTAGCGCAGAAATCACACGCCATTGGGCAACCCACCTGGCTAGAAACGCAAACCGTTAAGCGCTTTTCTGTAGGAATACCCACAGATTCAATAATTTGACCATCTGCTAGTTGTAAAAGATATTTGACAGTACCATCGGGAGCTACAGAGCGATGGTGTATTTTTGAACGCCCGATGGGAATTTCTGCAACTTCAGCACGCCATTGTTTGGAGAACACAGAGATATCCGAGAGAGTACGCACTCCCTTTTGATAAATCCAATCGTGCAGTTGCTTTCCCCTGTAAGCTGGTTGTCCCTGATCATGCACCCAAGCCGTTAACTCCTCTACACTTGCCCCTAATAGCGGTGGAATAGAGATGTTTGGTTGTTGTGGAATATGAGTTTTAGGGGAGGGGAGTACAGAGACAGACTTAGCAGACATGGTAGTTAAGAAATTCGCCTTGGATCTTTATGGTAGGCGATCGCTGTTCCTATTGCTTGGGTTTATAATTGTGGTTTTCACCACTGGAACAGTAGAACTCTTGCATGCAGTCAATTTTTTTGAAATTAAACCACAGACGGACACAGATGAACACCGATATTTATCTATGTTTATCTGTAGTTCAAAAATTCATAAATCGTATTTTTGCAAGAAGTCTAGTGAAGAGTCTACTTAAAACTTGTTAGACAGCTTTCCACGAGATTCCAATAGCACCTCTGGGTAATCAGATGAACCTCTGTCAAGTAAAGGTTCACGCTGATTTTTGAGATATTTATTAAAGAATGCTAATGTGTAAACATTGATGATTTTGGCTGCCCGTTGAGGTTCAATTGAGCCAAGGGCTTGCTTGATTCGAGATTCTGCCTGAGTTGTTGAATTCGCTGAAAATGCGGGTAGTATTACCCCAAAATCTATGAACGTATTGTGCTTACTACCTTTGAGCGTCAGGCTATAGGCATTCGTTCTTAGCCGTTGATAAAACGATTGCAGCGCCTGATCGCTACCATCATGAGACATCAGCAGGAATGGGCTATCCAATCTGTCCTTATTTCCACTGCCCAAAAGCTTGCCATAGCTGCCACCGTCCATGTTGATTCCCGCTTTTAATCGGCGATCGCGCCAGACTGCCTCGATAGCCGTATCTCCACCTAACGAATGCCCGAAAATACCGACTCGATTTAAATCTAAACGTCCGCTGAAGAGTCCTTGAGCGTCTTTGATGTTGAGGCGATTTAACTCATTGAGCACAAAGCTAACATCCTTTGCCCGAATTTCAACTGCTTGGTTAAAGGTACGCTGAATTTTCGCTTGATCAGCTTTGGAGAAATTGAAGACTGTTGATTGAGTGATCACTCGTCCGTCCGGAAACAGGACTGGCACCTCATAAGTGGGATTAATCGCAACGACTACATAACCATGACTGGCAAGTTGTTCGAGTTGTGTTGTATAAAATTTGGGTGTCGAGCCAAAACCAGGCGACAAAATGACAACTGGATAGCGTTTCGAGGCATTCGCAATCGCCACCTTTGGAACAGCGTTAGTTTGAATGGTTTGGGTAACTGATTGGACGAATTGGTCAGACGATACTCCAAAATCACGTCCCATGCCTTCAGCAGCAGCTAGCGCAAAGCCCTCATCCATGTAAGGGGCAGTGCTTGCTCCCGGCTTAGCATTCGTAGGATACCAAACATAGACCATCAACTCACGGCGATCCGTCGGCGGTGGGGTTGTAATCGGTTTTCGTGTCCGCAGATCGTAGACTTCAGTGCTGTAAATCTCTTTGCGGGAGGTATCAACCAAGTAGTAAGCCGTTGTGCTTACTTGGTAAGAACCAGTGGGAGCAGGCAACCGGAAGCTTGAAGCTCGATTTGTCGATTTTGGTTGCAATTGCGCTGGCTGCGCTAAGAGTGGTTCAATTTGGGTAAACAAAGGCTGAACACTTAGAACAGCGATCGCACCGACGGTGATAGCAGATTCTCGAAACTTTTGCATCTGGTCAGTTTTCAGTCTTGCAGTTCTCATCCAAGCCAAGGCACACGACCGCACAATGCACTGCTGTGTTCCAACCGATTGTGCGATCGCGCTTTGCCCAATCGCACAAACCAAAATCTGAAATCTTTTCCCATTTAGTTGTAAAGAACGGGTCAAATACAAAAAAACTAACCAAAAGTTGTGCCGTTCCAACCCCACATTGCGCCTTTGGCATCAGCAAACTCTATATAAATGCGATTTTGAGGCACACCCAGCGCTTTGTTAACCTCTTGGCAAAAGTCCTGACTCATAGCCTGGGTTTGGTCTGGCTTCATAGTACCGACACTTTTAACCTCGATGTAACAGACTGGATCTGTCGTGCCACCAAATGTCATAGGTACTCCTGCTTCAAAAGCCGTCATCACGTAGGATTCGGGTTTTCCAGTATGCTTGGCTAGTTTAGCTGATAGGCTTTTGAGCATTGCTTCAACTTCTTCTCCCAGAGGAGCAGATACAGAAGTTTGGACTTTAACTAGAGGCATAGTATTTCTCTTATCAGTTTCACATTGTTAAGTTTACCGAACTGCGGAGGCACAGAGGATGCTGAGGTGGCGTGATCCTCCCTCCACTTCCCCTACTTCCCTACTCTTCTTCTTTAACAGATAGGGGGACAAAGTAGGGTGGCTGCAACCGAATCCCACGCTAGGATTGATATTAGCTGTAGAGCAAATGTTCGCCAAATCAACCCTCATGTTACGATTATTACTTTTTTGCCAAAACGGGTAAGTGATTGGAATTTGAGTTTGAGTCAGTGCACCAGTTCAGGAGGAAGTAGGCAATAGGAATTTTGGATGCCTACATTGTGGAATTAAGAAATGCTAATAGGACTTAAGCACTTTACAAAGAGAAAATTACGTGCATTAAGTGAACTGCAACTGAACGGGTTTTTGTTCAAAAAATTTACAAAATCCTCATTAATTTCTCAGTTTTTATATGTATTCTCAACTGGAAAGTTGTAATTGAGACGAACTCATACATCTTAAAAAAGAGTTTCAACCGAAGATTGGGCTCAAGCTACATAATCAATTTTTGGTCTATGCGTAAGTTCTGGCTAAGACTAAGTAGATAGGTGGAAATAAACACCAGCTAGTTAAGAAATGTAAAAACGCCGCCAACCCTTACTAATGACTAATGACTAATGACTGCCTTAACGAGTTAACTTTATTTGTACCGGCCTACTTATCAACTAAATTCTTACGGTATTACCTTAAGTACAAAAGCGTCTTTGTCCCAAGCCAAATCATTTGTGTCAAGTAAAGTTTTTATTTTTTTCCTGATCAGATTTTTAAGTTTTTTTTGCAATTCTTCTGAAGATTCAACATTTTTGGGTATGAGTAAGTCTGACAATCCGGTTGCATGGTTCTTGGGTGTTGGCATAACGTTTGGTGTGATAGGCTGGATTACTTTTGTGTTGACAGATCAACTTAGTTCCAAATTGATTAAAGGTGTAGAAAATCAAACAGAAAATACATCCGAGAAAGTTCCATTTACCATTTTGGGAGACACCTTCAGTGGTTACAGTACTTTCGGTAGTGCAGCGTTTCAGACGGCAGTGGAAGAAGTTGGGTTAAGCCTGCGTTATGAAGATGAGTTTGATCAGGCTAAAAGAGCTCAGCGTTTGAATAAGGGAGAAGCTGACTTACTGGTAACGACTCTAGATCAGTTTCTCAAACAAAAGCCCGAGGGAAAAATTATCGGGTTGATTGACCGTACTGTAGGTGCAGATGCAGTTGTTTTAAATACTAAAAAGTATCCCAATCTGAAGTCGCTGATGGATCTGACTCAGTTGGTACTGCAAGCACAACAAAAGGGACAGCAGTTAGGAATTAGCTTTGCTGGCGATACCCCCAGCGAGTACCTGTTGCAACTGATTGTGAGTAGCAAATTTGAGGCGTTTAAGCTGTCAGACTTCCAAATAACTAAAGTGCAAGATGCTTCTGATGCTTGGAAGCTGTTGCAAGATCCCAATAAAAATATAGCAGTAGCCGTTATTTGGGAACCTTTTGTCACTCAAGCGCGGCACAAAGGGTACAAGGTCATATTATCTAGCAAGGATGCACCGGAAGCAATTGTAGATGTGGTTGTTGCTTCCAACCGTCTCATCCAGTCTCAACCACAGAAGATTTCAGAATTACTCGGAGTTTACTACCGCCACATAGATGTGAGTGTCCGCACCCCGAACCAGTTGCAGGCGCAAATTGCTGCGGATGGCAAATTATCTACAACTGACGCAGCGGCAGTTTTGCAGGGTATAGAGTTTTTTACCTCCGTTGAAGCCCAAAAGTGGTTCGTAGATGGAACTCTAGAGAAGCGAATTCGCTCTACAGCAGCGGTGCTGGCGCTGACAGGCAAACTGAATCAGGTTCCCCAAAACCCCAAGGATTTGTATACCTCTGAATTCATTGCTAAGGCGACAACTAATACGCAAAAGCTGATTGACTTGGTGCGTGCTGATAACCTGGAACTAACAGAGAAACTGGAAGGCAAAACAGAGAAAACTTTTGCTTCTACTGTCGATGCTGACAAGATTAAAACTGCTCCTGGTATCGGTAACTTGCAAGTACAAGGAGAAATCAAATTTGCAACTAACTCCTCGGAACTAACAGATGAGGGTAAGCAAACCCTGAATAAGCTGGCTGAGCAAATTGCAGAATTCAACGAGAAAACTGTTGCTGTCAGAGTGATTGGTCATACCTCTAAGTTTGGCGATGATAACATTAACCAAACCATTAGTGAACAACAAGCACAGGCAGTAGCTAACTATCTGCGATCGCGGGGTCTCAAGCATAAAATTATAGCTGTAAGCGAAGGCTCACCGAGACCACTACCTAGCGTTGCTCCCAAAGACCAACGCAATCAACGCACAGAAATTCACCTAGTTCGCGTCAATTAGGAGAGTCAAAAAAAGTAGGATCGCCACGCCGGGGCGATAAGCAACTGCAAATAAATATCAAAAATAATGACAGCAGGAGCATCTTTTAATGGTGAGAAGAGCGAAACAGATGACTGTGTTCCGGATGATATAAACGAGAGCGCGCTGATGCTTGCGAGAGTGCAGGGCTGACTATGTAAAGCGTAGTCCGAATCAGATTTTCTTCGTGAGTACAGTCTGCCATTTGATTGAGGGGAACAACCCTAATTTTTTCATCACTCCACCCTAATCGATAGCAAATAGCCACTGGTGTTTCGGCATTGTAGTGTTCGAGGAGTTTGGCTTGGGCTGCTTCAACGTGACGCGCACTTAGATATAAACATAGGCTAGCCTGATGGGCTGCGAGCGTTGCTAATTCCTCGCTTGCAGGGACTTCTGTACGTCCGCTGATGCGCGTGAGTATGATTGTTTGGACTAAACCGGGAACAGTGAGTTCTACTTTGAGTTTAGCGGCTGCGGCTTGAAAGGCACTGATGCCTGGTATGACTTCAAAAGGGATTTCTGCCTCTGCCAAAAGATGCATTTGCTCGTGGATGGCGCTGTAGAGACTGGGATCACCAGAATGGAGACGAACGACAGATTTGTCCGATCGCACTCGTTCTATCATGACTGGCAAAATCTCTTCTAAAGTCTTGTTGGCAGTGTGAATAATCTGGGCATCTTCGCGGCAAATTTCTAAAATTTGTTGAGGTACCAAGGAATCAGCAAATAAAATCACATCGGCGCTTTCTAACAGTTTCTGTGCCTTGACTGTTAATAAATCTGGATCTCCAGGACCTGCACCCACGATATACACAGCAGGTTCTAAAGCTTTATAAGTTTTTTTGTGACTCGTTAGGCTAGTATATTCATGCATACGCCAACAGATAGCAATTCCTCAAAAAAATTTTTTTTGGCATATTCTCAGTATCTTTCCGGATAGAACCCCTCCTTCTAGAAGAGTGTATTGGTAGATGCACCCTGGTTAAGCCCTGGAGATAACTCTGGGGCATTTTTTATTTTTGAGTCAAGAGTCCTCCTTCTTCTCATGTGCTTACCTCCTCTCTGCATCTCCCTGCGGGGTGAAAACGACATCTGGTAAAGGGCGTTTAGCTATATAAAGCCAAGCTAACCCAGCGAAACCAAAGACGATCCCCAGTAAACTCACGACTTGTGCTATCCGTAGCGGTCCAAGCATCAAACTATCCGTGCGAAAACCTTCTATCCACAGGCGTCCTAAGCTGTAAGCTGCCAAATAAACGAGAGACAGCGTACCTGTTTTCAAAGCTGGTTTGCCCGATAAACTCCTAAAAAATAAAGTGATCAGCAAGGCGAATACCATTAAATCCCACAGAGATTCATAGAGAAAAGTGGGATGGAAGTACTCAAAATTAGCCAATTCTGGGGGACGATGTTCTGGTGGAATAGACAGCTTCCAAGGTAAATTCGTGGGACTACCAAAAGCCTCAGAGTTAAAGAAATTGCCCCACCGTCCAATTGCCTGCCCTAAAATCAGTGACGGAGCCACCAAGTCAGCCAATTGCCAGAAAGAAATCTGCTTAATTTTGGCAAAAATTAGTGCTGCGACAACGCCACCGATAATTGCTCCATGAATCGCAATGCCTCCTTGCCAAATAGCAATAATCCGCTCTGGATGCTGGGCGTATTCTGACCATTGAAACAAAACGTAATATAAGCGTGCTGCTGGAATTGCCCCAAGAACCAGCCAAATTGACAAATCGCTGATCAAGTCTGGATTAACGTTACGGCGCTTTGCCAAGAACTGGGAAAGCGTAACGCCAATCAAGACTGCTGTAGCAATCAAAAGCCCATACCAACGGATAGTTAACGGTCCTATTTTCACCAGAATCGGTCCTGGAGAAGTGAATTGAAATGCCAGGGGCAAGGTGGAAAAATCCAGTGCCATGCAAAACTACCTAGAAGACTATAAAAAGCTAATATACATTTGACTTGTGCTTGTTAAGAGCGAGATGGCGAACTCACTCTTCCCCAGGTATGCGTACGCACACTTGGTACGCGTAAGCACCACAGAGCGTGGGATGCTCCCGGATTAAAGGCAATAGCGAGGTGATTTTAAATTCTATATTCAATCCAAAATCCAAAATTCCTACTCTTGACTTTGTCAAAAATTGTTGTATGGTCGACAGCATTGATTTTAAATCGCTGTGGGCAAAGAAGGCAGCATAGGCAGTGTATTTCTCAAGAACTTTATTTTTAGGGTAGATAAATAAGAGTATGGCACTAGGTGCAACAGAGTTTACCAAAGACAAATATCCTAGATTTTTCAATGAAAACTTGCACTTTGTTGCTCCCAACCAGTAGTGGTTGGATATAATCACCTAAACAACTTTGAGGCATCTGTGATTGTGATTGCCATTTATCCAGGAAGCTTCGATCCTATCACCTTAGGACACCTTGACATCATCCAACGTGGCAGTCGCTTGTTTGCCCACGTGATTGTCGCTGTCGTGCGTAATCCTAACAAAAATCCACTGTTTACAGTGCAAAAACGGCTAGAACAGATTCGTCTATCTACAAAACATCTAGCTAATGTAGAGGTAGATGCCTTTGATGGTTTAACCGTAAACTATGCCCAAATGCGGAAAGCGCAAGTGCTACTGCGGGGTTTACGAGCAATTTCAGACTTTGAAGTAGAACTTCAGATGGCTCACACAAATAAAACCCTTTCTCATCAAATAGAAACAGTTTTCTTAGCAACATCAAATGAGTATAGTTTTTTAAGTAGTAGTGTGGTAAAAGAGATTGCTAAGTTTGGTGGCTCTGTCGATCATCTTGTTCCCCCGCACGTTGCCCTGGATATTTCCCAATGCTACGCCCAAAACAGTCCGGTATCGAACCAAATCAAAACGGAAGTAATCCCCCCCCGCAAGAGTTTGCCGATGGAATCTCCTACGACGGAGACGCTACGCGAATAGCAAGCGTAGACATTCAGCAGGAACTCAACCGCTTGGAGGAGATGATTCTTGCCGGTTTCAACATTCCACTGACGCGACGCACGTTAGTGGATGAAGACAAGCTGCTGGATCAGCTAGATGAAATACGGCTTTGTTTACCTGAAGCTTTTCAAGAAGCAGCAGCAATCATCCAACAAAAGGAGGAAATTCTCCTACAAGCGGAAGAGTACGGGCAACAAATTGTTGATGCAGCGCAAGCCAAGCGATCGCAAATTTTGGATGAAAGCGACATCATCAGACAAGCAGAACACGAAGCCGCCGAACTGCGGCGACAAGTTCAACAAGAATGTGACGAAATGCTGCAAGAAACCCTCGAAGAAATTGACCGCAAACGACGCGCTTGCCAACAAGAAATAGAGGAAATGCGGCGTCAGGCAATTGCAGAAGCAGAGGCAATTGAACAGGGAGCTGATGACTACGCTGATAGCGTCCTAGAAAATATTGAGCAGAATCTTCAGGATATGTTGCGAGTTATTCGCAACGGACGCCAACAATTACTACCAGACTCCTCTTTAGACGATAATTCTCAATTTCCCAAGAAGAAATAGGCGCAGGTAAATTGCAACACTTTCGGTTCCAAGAGAAGGATATTATGTTGACTCGGTTGAAAGTTTCTGCTTTTAAGAATTTAGTTGATGTTAATGTGCCAAAAGTAGGAAGTTAAACAATGTAATGCCTGCAACACTTAAAGTTAACGTTTCTTGCATATGAGTTTAACCCCCATACTTTTCATTGGGGGGTCTTACTTTCCCGCTAACATCATATGGAAATTTATTCACAAAATTTGGTTGCAGTTGAAGACCTCCTCATTGCTGTCCAGATTACAGACACTAATGACCTTGTTGTGGTTCAAGGTGAAGCAATAGTAGATTTAGCGCAATTCAATCTAACACCCGAAGAAGTAGAAAAGTTTGGAAAAATACTAAGACTCATCAATGCCAAGCTAGCAGAGTCTTTTCAAAAGCAGTTTCCTGCTACCTCGGTTATTTCTGAAATTCGGGTAAAATCAGCGTGAGCAGACACCTCTATGCTGGTGAGATGAATCAGCAACAAGCTCTTGCAGCAGGTTTTCAAAAGCACATTTCTAAGCCAATAGATCCAGGGGTGTTGGTGCAAGCAATCTCTAGCCTGGTTCGGTCTAGTTAGCTCTAACTTGAATTTCGCTCGGTTCTGACTAATTAACGATATTGAGCGTCACTACAAGGTGTATGTAAAATCCTCTACCAACATACCGGGAACCATACAGCCTCCAAGTTGGCGACTATCGTAGGTTCCAACTTCAGGAATAAACTCTTGAAAGTTGGTCAAATCTATCAAGTTTTCTCCCCAAAAACGATAGAGACTTTCATCAAAACGCAAATTTTCAATAGGAGCGATGATTTCGCCGCCTTCCACCCAAAAACAAGCATAACGCGTCATACCTGTAATTCTTCCTGTGGGGCGATCGCTCCAATTCAAGTAATGTAAATTAGAGACATACAAACCCGTATCTAAACTAGGAAGAATTCCCTCAAATCTTAAATTCCCCGGACTCACTTCTGGCGCACGTAACGACTCATAACTATTAGCACCGTTAGCAGTTTTTTGATATTCCTTTGCCGTGCGAGAATTTACCAGCGTATTTACCAAAATTCCCTTTTCAATTAAAGGCAATTCTGGTGCTGCCATTTCTCCTAATTCATTAAATCGCGGCACCAACCCTCGTTGAAAGTTTTCTTTCACAAAAAATGCTTTAGACAACTGCTTTTCTTTGCGCCACAGTAAAGCTAAAGCACTGCCCCCTTGTTGTAAATCAGCTTCACTGACACCTCCCCAAGAAAGCATGGCTAATAAATCAGCAACCGCTGCTGGCGCAAAGTAAGTTTTGTACTGACCCCGTGGTAATTCTTTTACAGGACGACAAAGCAATTTGAGTTGTCTTTTGGCATCGCTAATTTTAGCTGCATAAGCTTCATAATTCCAATCACTACCTGCGAAAGTTCCTTTAACGGCTTGTCCTTCGGTCGTGAATATAGAATAGTCTAATGTAAAAGTATCAGTACTAAACCAATGTTTTTGACCGCTGGAATCGGCATAAGCTTTAATAACAACTCCCCCAGCGTATATACCTGTAAAATCTAATTCTGCAACCTGTTCTAGCACCGTTGGCACGACAACTTCATCAGCCAATAAGTTCCCAGAATGCACTTCTCGACTGGTATTTGTGCCTGATGGTAATACTAGATATGGATCTACGGGTAACTGGGGAAGTTCTTCGCGTAGTTCTTGCAAAGCTTGATATGCCAAAGTCCAATCTTTTTCCCAATTTCCAGTAAAGGGAAATTGCCGAGAACTACTACGCTGATTTTGCATTAAAGTCAGTTCAATCCAACCATCAGCCACACAACCTGTTTGTCGCACTTTGGCATGATTGAAACGAGTAAATTGACTGCGTTCACTGCTGAGTTTCACTGTGAATTGTTCATCTTCTTTCTTATCTAGAAGAGTGTCAATCAGTTGGTTAAAGCTGACTTCTAAGGCAGATAGTTCTTCGTGTTTCATGGGCATTGCAAATCGAGGGGGAGATCAGGGAAATAGGGAGGTGGGGAGGTGGGGAGAGAAGAATGGCTCTCCTTATCCCTTTGTCTTCTTCAACCGCCGCCGCCAAAAACTTCAACGTTAGCAAATACACAAGTGGGTGAACCATGACCTACCGAAATCGCTTGGTTTGGTTCTCCTTTACCACAAAACGGAGTACCATACATCTCCCAAGTGGAGGAGTTTCCTACTTTTACTAAGCTGTGCCAAAACTCTGGAGTCGTGGCTCTATAGTTGGGATTGCGGAGGGTTTTGGTGAGTTTGCCGTTTTCAATCAATTTAGCGTACTCGCAACCAAACTGAAATTTATAGCGGCGATCGTCAATCGACCAGGAGCGATTGGATTCCATGTAAACACCGTGTTCTATTCCAGCAATGATTTCCTCAAATGAGGTTTCCCCTGGCTCTAAATTCAAGTTTGCCATGCGGTCAATTGGTGGTCGATTCCAAGAGCTAGCACGCGCACAAGCAACACCTGGTACGCCTGCTCTTGCTTGGCTTTCCAGACTGCCCAAACCTCGCAGGAGAACGCCTTCTTTGATTAAATACTCCCGCGTTGCCACAGCACCCGTATCATCGAAGCCATAGCTAGCAAATTCACCCAGTACTGTGGGGTCAAAGGTAATATTCATTGCGGGAGAGCCATATACCAAAGTGCCGAAATCACTCTGACTGACGAAGCTTCCTCCGGCGTAATTGCGCTCATCTCCCAAAATTCGGTCGATTTCTACGGGATGCCCCACGCTTTCGTGGATTTGTAGCATCATCTGGTCTGGCGCTAACACCAGATTAGTACGCGTAGTTGGGCATTCTTCTGCTGTCAACAGTTCTACTGCTTGTTCACCAATTTGTTGTACCCGCTGCCATAAGTCTGGTTCTTGAAAAAGTTCCAGCCCACCTTGGTAACAATTTGCCTGCCAGCCGTTGTTGGTGCGTTGCTGAACAATCGCGCCATCTTGTGCTGTAGCTCCGTAATGAGTGCTAAAAAACATGAAGTTTTGATACACCTCAGAGCCGTTGCTGCTGACAAACCAAGTTTCCCTTTCGCTGATGCTAGCAACTACTGTGGTTTGTACAATTTGGTCAGAGACTTTTAGGGTTTGGCAAATGCGGACAAGTAAATCGTTGATTTCCCCTGGACTAAGAGCATCCAAGGGTTCAAGAAACGGCGAAGTATACTGACCAACTACTTTAGGACGCTCTCTCACCGCGTTAAATGGATATATCCACCATTCACTTGCTGCAAGTGCTTGTTTATACGCTTTTTCAGCAGCAGATTGCAAATCTTGCAGTTGCAGCGAATTGGTAGCTCCATAGCCTATACAGCCGTTTACCATGACTTCGAGCATAGCTCCGGTAGTGGAAGATTTACCGTTGCTTTGGGGTATACCGTCACGGAAATGACGGTTATATGAAGTATCTTTTACGGCTCTAATACCGACCCAATCAGCAGGTATATTTATTTGAGCGATCGCTTTTGTAAGTTCAGACCACATAACAATTCAAAATTCACGCATTCAAAGTTCAAAAAAATCATTTTTGATGATGTTGCTTGGTTTTAACGACGATAGCAGCAATTATCTTAATAAGTTCGTTAATTTCCCCTAGAACAGATAATAAACGACTTTATGGCATTAATTCAGTCGCAATCAAAAGTCTTATCCAGTATCTGGTTTCCTTTGCCTCTTTATAAAGCAATTTCTAGGTTGTTAATAAAATCGGCTGTACTCTGTGCTGATTGAGATTCTTCGACATTTGCCCCAATTGACGTTCCAGACTTGATCAACTGTTTGGAGAGTGTTTGCACTACTCCCGGACTTTCATCTAGTACCTTGCAAAGTTTAACAATGCGGATAGCAAACTCAAACGTCCTATCTGTAATTGCTTTATTTGTACTCGTCATTTTGCATTTTGAATTTCATTATTAATTTTGAACGAGCGAATGAGCGAATTTTCAATTTTTAACTGCGGTGCCATCTGGTGCCTTCACGGCTATCAATTAGGGTAATACCTTGTGCTTGTAGTTCGTCACGAATGCGATCGCTTTCGGCAAAATTCTTGGCTTTGCGCGCTTCCTGCCTTTTCTGAATCAATGCCTCAATTTCCGCATCGCTTATACCGTCATTTTGCGGT
Source organism: Scytonema sp. HK-05 (assembly GCF_963872035.1). Taxonomy (NCBI): domain Bacteria; kingdom Bacillati; phylum Cyanobacteriota; class Cyanophyceae; order Nostocales; family Scytonemataceae; genus Scytonema; species Scytonema sp. HK-05. The sequence goes on along the minus strand of NZ_CAWMYC010000007.1, from coordinate 5,495 downwards.
GTTTGAGCTGACATCTTGGCTTCTAAACCCAGAACTTGAGCTAATGTGACAAGAGTTTGCCACTTGCTTTGTAGTTCTGCACTTGATGTCTCGGTTTTTCCCTCATGTACTAAAATATTTCTCTGGCGTTGTAGTTCCTTGGCTAATTCAAACAGCACAGGTAACCCACCAGAAAAATTAAAGTCATCATTGACAGCTTCTTGGAAACGCTCAACGTAGGAATTTTCAATTTTGGATGATTCTTCCCATCCGAGTTTTTCGCTGTATTCGTAGCCGAAGAGTAAACCTTCTTTGAGAGTTTGCCAACTGTTTGTCTTGTCGGCGATCGCCTCATCGGTAAAGTCAATCGGTTTAGTATAGTGCGCCCCAAGGACAAACAACCGCACCACCATCGGGTCAACTCCTCGATCCAGCAACTCCCGAATCGTGATAAAGTTGCCCAAAGACTTGGACATTTTTTCACCATCCACCTTTACCATGCCGTTGTGCAGCCAGTAACGCGCCAGTGGTTTTCCTGTGACAGCTTCTGATTGAGCGATTTCATTTTCATGGTGGGGAAACTTTAAGTCTTCACCGCCAGCGTGAATGTCTATCGTTTCGCCAAGGCGATCGCGCACCATAGCCGAACATTCAATATGCCATCCCGGACGACCTTGACCCCAAGGTGATTCCCAAGCGGGTTCTCCTGGTTTTGCTGCTTTCCACAAAGCGAAGTCAAACGGGTCTCTTTTCTTCTGATACTCTGGGTCATCCACATTCACCCGTTCGCTGGCTCCTGCCTGCATATCTTCTAATCTGCGTCCAGAAAGTTTCCCATACTCAGAAAACTGGCGCACTGCGTAGTAAACATCTCCGTCAGCCGGGTAAGCGAAGCCTTTATTTTCTAATTCATGAATCAGCCCCACAATGCCATTGATCGTATGAGTTGCACGGGGATACTCATCAGCATCCTTAATCCCCAGCCGCCTCATATCCTCAAAATACGCTTTAATATAGAATTCAGAGACAGCTTCCATTGATGAATGTTCTTGCCGTGCTCGGTTCAGTATCTTGTCGTCAATATCGGTAAAATTCTGGACGAAGCGCACTTGATAACCAAGAAATTGCAGGTACCGACGCACGACATCCCAAACGATGCAAGCTCTAGCATGACCCAAATGGCAGTAGTCGTACACTGTCACGCCGCAGTAATACATCTTAACTTTTCCGGGTTCGACGGTTTCAAAAGGTTCTTGGCGACGGGTGAGTGTATTGTAAACAGTTAGGGTCATAACCAAGTGTTACTGAAATAGAGATACGTAATAATAGGGGAGGGCAGTGACACAGCGCTGCTGGAGAGTCTCCCGCTCTCACGGCGACTGGGAACTTGTAAGTCCTACGGACAGGCTAAGCCAACGTGCTAGCCTCTCTGAAGGAGAAGGGCTGGGATGAAATACCAGCATCCCTATGCTAGTGTTTTCTGTACTCTGTGCGCTACATTCTTCTATTTTGACTTTTTCACAGCATCGCTATGCAAGCAGTTAGTTCCGAATCGAAATCAATAGATGCACCGAAACAAGGATTGCCAGTAACAATTATTACTGGATTTCTTGGTAGCGGTAAGACGACTTTACTTAATCATATCCTGACTAATCAGCAGGGACTGAAAACTGCTGTTTTAGTGAATGAATTTGGCGAAATAGGCATCGACAATGAGTTAATTATCTCCACTGACGATAATAATAATATGGTGGAGCTGAGTAACGGTTGTATCTGCTGCACCATTAACACTGATTTAGTAGATGCCGTTTACAAAGTTCTGGAACGCCAAGACAAGATAGATTATCTCGTTGTCGAAACAACTGGACTGGCAGATCCGCTACCAGTTGCGCTGACATTTCTCGGCACGGAGTTACGGGACTTAACCCGTCTGGATTCAATCATTACAGTCGTAGACGCGGCAAACTACAGCCTAGATTTATTCAATTCTCAGGCAGCTTACAGTCAAATTGCCTATGGTGATGTGATTCTGCTCAACAAAACAGATTTAGTTTCTCAAGCAGAGTTAGAGACGCTGGAAGCAAAAATTCGCGAAGTTAAGGAAGGAGCGAGAATTATTCGCACTAACCGCTCGCAAGTGCCACTACCCTTAATTCTCAGCGTTGGTCTGTTTGAGACAGATAAGTACTTTAATGATGCTGCTAATAAGCATGATCATGACCATCACCATGATCAGCATGAACATGAACATGAACATGAACATCATCACCACCACGATCATGACCACTCTGAATGCGGTCATGACCATGACCATGACCATGATCACGAACATCACCATCATTCTGACCATTTAGAAAATGATGGTTTCACCTCGATATCCTTTCAGAGCGACAAGCCTTTTGCGATTAGGAAGTTTCAGTATTTTCTAGATAACCAGCTACCTGAAACAGTCTTCCGAGCAAAGGGGATTATGTGGTTTGATGAAAGTCCCAAACGTCATATTTTCCACCTTTGTGGTAAGCGTTTCACTTTGGATGATGATGAGTGGAAAGGTGAGAAGAAAAACCAGTTGGTGCTTATTGGTCAAAATTTAGATCATCAGGCTTTACGACAACAACTGGAAAACTGCGTTTGTCTTCCTTCAACCACTCGCGGCAAAGGTTTCGGGAAATAATTATTAGTCATTCGACTCGTTCGACTCGTTCCCAGGTTCCACCTGGGAATGCACTTTTTAAGTGGTGCCACTTATTGTCCTAATGGGACTTTAGAACTTTCAGGCACTTTTTATGCCTGAAAGCCTTTGTAGATAAAGCAAATACGTCAAGTAAATCAGTCGTAGCGGTAGATAAGTAGAGACTTGAAATTCCAATCCACAATCCAAAATAGGAATGCGCGTCATTATCCAGCGAGTCAAATCATCTCAAGTGACTGTGAACGGTGAAATAGTCGGTAAAATTGGACGAGGGCTAAACTTGCTCGTTGGTATTGCCGATACTGATACTGATGCTGAACTTGACTGGATGGTGCGTAAGTGTCTGGAATTGCGGCTGTTTCCCGATGAAGAAGAGGGTGACCGTTGGCAAAAATCTGTACTAGAAATTGGTGGCGAATTGCTGGTAGTAAGTCAGTTCACGCTTTACGGCGACTGTCGCAAAGGTCGCCGTCCGTCTTTTGACCGTTCAGCTGATCCTGAAATAGCACAAGAGTTATATAACCGCTTTGTTGACAAGTTACGCTCAAGTGGTTTACGAGTGGAAACAGGTCAATTTGGGGCTATGATGCAAGTCTCTATTGAGAATGATGGTCCTGTTACTTTGTTACTACAGCGAGAAGCAACATAAGGGTTTATACTGAAAATAAAAATCTCAGCGGCAGCTAGACTGCCAGGTACTAAATGGTGAGAGAATATTAAACTACCGATAATAAAAGTTTAAATTCACTCAACATGGCTCAAATTCAGTTTTCCAGAGGTATAACCGAAGATGTAGTTCCAGACGTGCGCCTGACGCGATCAAAGACGGGTGACAGCGCAACAGCGACGTTTATCTTCCAAAATCCCAAAGCTTTAGAGAGCACCAGCACCGAGGAAATCACTGGGATGTACTTAATTGACGAAGAAGGAGAAATTGTCACCCGCGAAGTTAAGGGTAAATTCATTAACGGCAAACCAGAAGCATTAGAAGCCGTTTACGTGATGAGATCGAAAGACGACTGGGAGCGCTTTATGCGGTTCATGCAAAGGTATGCTGAAGACAACGGTCTGGAATTCAGTAAATCTTAAGCAGTTATTAGTTATTAATTAGTGTTAGTGGTTGGTCGTTAGCAAGACAACCAACAACTAACACAAAACAACGAACAAATGACTAATAACAAAAACTCTATAGTTTACTTATGACGCACATTCCTCACCCAGATTCCCCTGGCATAGCGGTAAGTTGTGCTGTCGTCACTGTCAGCGATACACGTTCAAAAGAAACAGACAAAAGTGGTCAGCTGATTCAAGAATTACTTGGCAATGCCAATCATGCAGTAGAAGCTTACACGATTGTCAAAGATGAACCCTTACTGATTAGAACTCAGATGCAAATGCTGGGTGAGCATCCAAATTTGGATGTTGTGATTTTCAATGGAGGCACAGGTATTGCGCCGAGGGATACCACCTACGATGCTATTGAAAAGTTGCTGGAAAAAACTCTGCCTGGCTTTGGTGAGTTGTTCCGCTTTTTAAGTTATCAAGAAATTGGTTCGCGAGCTATTGCATCTCGCGCTGTTGCAGGTATCTATCAACAGAAACTTATCTTTTCCCTTCCTGGTTCGAGTAATGCAGTGCGACTGGCGATGGAAAAGTTGATTTTGCCAGAACTCGTTCACCTAGTTGGACAGATGCGTAAATAGACCTCTTGCAAAAGTCGGGAAGGCGAAAACTCAACAGTTTTTCATCTGCGCTCGCTATCGCTTTTGAATAAGGTTTCCTTATAGCACTTGCAAGAGATGTGAAGTTCATAATTATACAAACTTGCGATGAGATTGTTTCAACCATTTTCTCAAATGTCTGTGGTTTGACACCCCAGAACCGTTTAAATTCTGCTGTTTTGAGATGTTTAGCTTCCTGGTATTTCATAAGTTTGACTTATTGTTCAGGTGTGGCGATTGCCCAAGGGGCAGTGCGCTCCGCGCAATTGTCATCCAATATTGCAGTAACGATTGTCACGGTTCAAGAGCTGTTTAATGGGTGGGTTGTTAATATCAACAATCCCTCCCAAGCTAATAATTTAGTCGAGCTTTATACAAGGTTCTGGGCAACGGTGGACTTTTTGCAAAGCGTTCGGATCTTAAATTTTGATGCTGCTGCTGACACGCAATATCGGCAGCTACTCAAGCACCATTCCGCACTCCGCAAAAATCGAATTCAGAAAGATGTGCGCATCGCAGCGATACCTTCGGTAAGCTTCGCTAACGCACTCTCAGTCAATGGCGTTTTAGTGACTCGCAATCAGCGCGATTTCTCGCAAGTCCCTGGCTTAGTATTGGAAGACTGGACACAAAATACTGTCTAAGCGTGGGTTGCTCTATAGGATTCCTCCGCAGATTTTTGCGAAGCTTCGTACTGTTCCCTGTTCTCTGTTCCCCTGTCTCTACTTTGTGATTCACCAAATCAAACCGGATTCCTATATCTCAAATCTTGTTAGCGGCACTATCGTCGAGCGAACCTAACATTTCCTCTCAAGCCAAACAATTCATCAGTTTTGTAGGGTAAGTTATCGCCACGCCGTTTACGTTTACACTTAAGTGTTGAAAAAAACTTCACCTTAATAGGTTATCACCGTATTATTGGAGAATTTATTCTCAAATTCCGACTTGGTTTGGTGAAGACAAATAAGATGATGAACAGTAAATAAATTACTTTTTCAGGGAATTCTGCAATGAAAAGTAAATTATTAAAGATAGGAAATTCAACAATTTTGACCAGAAAGAAAAAGGTACAAGCCCCCAACTTATGGTATGGAAAAAGAAAA
>NZ_CAWMYC010000006.1:0-26392 GCF_963872035.1 Scytonema sp. HK-05 | reverse complement strand
CACGTAGATATGCACAATTACCGGAAAAATCTCGGCAAGAATACCAAGATTTGCCTAGATATGCACAAAATTTATCGAGCAGCAGCCAACCCATGTCAAACAGCCCGAAAACTACACCTTTGGTATCAGATGAACGCAATGTTTGGCGCTGGGGCTTGACTCCTGAGAGCGAAATTTGGAATGGTCGTTTTGCAATGATTGGCTTTTTATCTGTTGTGTTACTTGAAGTGTTTTCTGGTCAAGGGTTTCTTCATTTCTGGGGTATTTTCTAGATTTCGTTTCTAGATTGAGGCTGATTTGCATCAAGGTTCCATCCGCCTTTCGTTCATAAAAAGATGGCAAGGAAACCCCGTCTCTTAAGCGAACGGGGAGGAATTGCCGCCTTGCCGCCTTAGTCATTAGTCATTGGTCAATCGTCATTAGTATAATTAAGCACCATTTTCATAAAAAACATACTAAGGACTAATAACTAATGACGCCGGACTTCGATTTCCCCCCGGCTTTTTGTGAAACTGTAGCGTAGCGGTTCCTCTTAGGAATTACGCAGTGAAATGTTCTTGTCCGGGGGATGAGTTAAACTTTTCTATTAAAAATCACCGATAGCTATCGGTGATTTTTAATTTTTTGAATATCAAGTAATATTTTTTACAGTTAAAGATTTGGACGTAATTGTTAGCTTGCCAAATCAACCAAAGCGTCCCATCGGAACCGGACTACGCGTGAGACTGATTTGCGATCATGCTCAGTAGTGAATACTGATAGTGTGATACTTGTTTGACCAGGGTCTAAGATGCCTTTCACAGTGCATTTCTGCATCCTATTGTTGCAGTAGGCAACGATGCGATCGCCAACCTGGATATCCAACGCTTTAATTTTCAACAACGACTTAACCTCATAAAAAGATTCTTGGCTCAGCTAGCTGCATTCAGCTTTGCCTACTTATCTACATAAATCACTAAATAGATATTTTTTCCTTAGTATTATCGGCAGGTTATGCTGCTCTGAATTGCCCTCTACCCAAAGAAAAGAAAAATATATTGCTACATTTTACTAGCCTTACTCATAATAACACATAGGAAAAAGCTTGCATCAAACTTTATATTTTATTGTCAAGTTACTTTATACCTAAAATCTTCTTAAATGTAATTTCAGCTGAAATCTTTATAAGTGAGTTTGATTCCAAAAATTATTTCGCAACCTAAAAGCTTATTTATTTTTTTCTTAATTCCTAAGAGAGAAGGCAGTGCTTTGAGTCCAAATCCAACATAGACTTATTAGGATAAGGACTGAAGTATGGCTAAGCAGCGCTCAAAGCAAAAGCAGATTCAAGACATTGCACAAGAAACTTTTGGTTACGACAGCTTGCGTCCAGGACAGCAACAAGTCATCGAAGCAGTTGTCGAGGGACACGATACTCTAGCTGTGATGCCTACAGGTTCAGGTAAATCAGCGATTTACCAAATTGCTGCTTTGTTAGTTCCTGGTGCAACAATAGTTATTTCTCCTTTAATTGCCCTTCAGCATGACCAAGTAGAAGCGATTGAGGAGCAGGATGTGGCTGAAGCTGCTGTTGTCAACTCTGCCATACCTAACGCAGAACGAGAGGAGGCGTTTGCAGATTTAGAAAAGAAAAAGCTAGAATTTTTGTTTCTCGCCCCAGAACAATTTAATAATGAGGAAGTTCTCGCACAAATAGCAGATGCAAAACCTTCTCTATTTGTAGTAGACGAAGCTCATTGTATCAGCGAGTGGGGGCATGATTTCCGTCCTGATTACTTGCGGTTGGGTGGTGTGATTGATACGCTTGGTCATCCCACTGTACTTGCCCTAACTGCTACCGCTTCACCGATTGTGCGGGATGAGATTGTGGAACGTTTGAGAATGCGCAAACCGCATATATTCGTACGTGGATTTGACCGTCCGAATATTTGGTTAGGTGTGGAGACTTTCCACGATGAAGCTGAGAAACAAACTGCTTTGGTCAAGCGTGTTGTCGCTGCCGAAAAACCTGGTATAATTTACGCTGCAACTCGTAAACACACTGAGGAAATAACTGAAAATTTATGTAAAAAAGGTATCAAAGCCGTCCATTATCATGCAGGAATGAAAGCATCAGAACGCGAGCAAGTTCAAGCTGCATTCATGGCTGATGAGGCAGAGGTTATTGTCGCCACTACTGCTTTTGGTATGGGGGTAGATAAACCGAATGTGCGCTTTGTGTTTCACTACGACATTAGCGATTCTATTGACTCATATTATCAGGAAATTGGACGCGCCGGACGGGATGGGGAGGAGGCGAAAGCGATTCTGTTTTATCGTTCAAATGACCTGAACATCCGCCGTTTTTTAACCAGCGGCGGTAAGGTAGATTTTGAGGAAGTTTTGCAAGTCGCAGAAGCAGTGCAAAAGGCTGATGCACCACTTGAGCCGAAAGATTTACAGCAACAAACAGAACTATCTCAAAATAAACTCACAAAAGCTCTCAGTCGCTTGGAAGAAGTGGAGGCGGTAGAAATTTTGCCGACTGGCGAGGTTATTAAAAGCGAGGCAGAAGTCAACCAAGAATCAGCAGCTGCTTCAGCAGCACTGGCTGAGGAACGACGAGAACAATTTGTGCGTAGACGCGAAGCGGCTTGTCGCCAGACATCGCGCTTAGAAATGATGCGAAACTACGCCGAATTGCAAGATTGTTGTCGCCAGTATCTGCTCAACTATTTTGGTGAACCAATACAGAACAAGTGTGGATTTTGCGATAATTGCCAAGCTGGAGTCACTGTTGAGGAGACTGCCTTTCAACCTTTCCCTATCAACAGCAGTGTCATTCACACCAAGTTTGGTAAAGGGCGGGTGATGCGCTACGAAGGCGATAAAGTGGTGATTTTGTTTGACAAAGTAGGCTATAAAACCTTCGCTGTTGAGCTTGTGCAGGGACTGCTGAAGCAAGTGGAGTAAAACATGGCGTTGCTGAATCAAGATATGAATTTCAAAATTCTCATTGATGTAGAGACGTGCCATGGCACGTCTCTACAGGTATTTGCTCTTTTTTATCATCAAAAAGTTAATTCCATAGGATTACCAAGTTTTATAAACCTAATCCAGTATTAATACTGACGCTTTCTAAGTATCCTTGTGAATAAGATCTAACAGTTTCCAGTGTAATAAATTACAACAATCTCAGCTTTTTTTCTTAGTGATTGACTGAATTTTTACTCTTTTCACTGGTACATAGTGTTAGACCTTGAGGAGGATAATTATGGCTAAAGTGAATCTAGGGCAGCTAGAAAAAAACTTGAACGAAGTTAACTATCCCCTTAGCAAAAAAGACTTGATTAAGTATGCTGAAGAAAAAGGTACCGACGAAAAAGTGCTTCGAGCTTTGAAACAGTTACCTTCAAAAGAGTATGAAACGCTAGCAGATGTCACCAAAGCTATCAACAAAAGCCAATAAACCTCTCCAGAAATTAGATAATTTCTCAAGCAACACAAAGGTGTCAGGCTTCTGCTTGAGATCTCTAATAGTGGATGAGCCTAGAAGAGGAATGAGCAATACCAGGAGTAAATATGAGCAGCAACAGCGTACTAACTGCAACCACAACCGTCAAAACACTCTCGCTAGCAGACTGGCTGGTGATCGCCGACACTCTCAACTACGAGCGGTTGTGGGCATTCGATAAATTTAACCAACACTCATCATCAGAAACATACGATCTCAGCGCCCTGACTCTGAAAGATTGGGAAGAGATAGCAGAGCTCATTGGATGTGACACATATTGGGCTAACCGCAGATACCGCGCTCACACTGTTGGCTCAAAAAGCAGTCGATAGTTATTGAGTTGCTTCTCTATAATGAAATGAGGGGATTAAAAAAGCCTTCAGTAGCCACATGGTGCGCGTTTCCAGCGTAGTGAAGTGACACTTTTTTCTCGCGATCGCGGCTCAATCTTACAAGAAGCCGCGATCGCACTCAATCAAATTTCAGTTACAGCAGTTTTCAATTGGTTCAAACACACAGCAATGTTCTTTCAGGTACAGTGGGGGCTCATACGTGTCAATTTAAGGTGAAAGGCTATTTAATCCATACTCTGGCTAATTTGTCAATCACCTCTACTGGACAGGCGCTCTAGCTTTCATCCACAGATTTTTCGTAATACTACAAATTACTATATTTGTAGTCAGGAAGGCAAGCAGTTAATTGAGTGGCTCTTCCTATACCACTACTCATCTAACATCTGCCAATATTTTCAAAGACAACTAAACTCTAAACACCAACGCAAGCTTCGAGTTATCGCTCAACCCGTAACTCAGCAGCATAACACCTCGCTTGAGGGGCTGCAAACAACCTCAAACTCAACACCAATGACTTTCCGCAGTCTGCTCCTTTGCGAATTGTTATGCGCTTTTGCAAGCTGAGACAGCAGATGGTGCGAAACTACCAAAAGTTACTGCTTTAAGAATTACATCTCGGATTGCATTGTTATAAAACCGAATGTTTGTCATGCCACGAAGCTCAAAATATTTTGCATACTCAACCTGATGGACGATGTCTGCCAGGACAACCATACCATTAGGTTTGAGAACTCTAATAATTTCATCTAGTGCTTTTTTCCGATCAGTCTCTGCTTCTAAGTTATGAACCGCCCAACTTGAGATCACAACATCAAAGTAGTTTTCTGGAAAAGGCAACTGACGCATATCGGCTGTTTTGACTTCAACGCGCTCTGTAACACCTTCAGTTGCAGCATTTGATAGTGCAGCAGCAGAACTATTGTTGGCTTGATCGTGCTGATGCCATAGGTCAATGCCAATAGCCTTGCCAGAGGTAAGGCGCTTTGCAGCCCCGACTAGCATTAAACCTCGTCCACAACCAACGTCAAGCACAAGCTCACTACCTGACCACTGAACTAGGTTCAGTAGTTTCTCTGTGTCTTTTAACTTCATGACTTTACTGCCATAAAGCATGAAGCAACCCATGCCAAGCAAGTAGGTGGCTGCAATACCCAATAGCGCACCGACAGTTATTTTCGGAATTTGCCCAAATATCGATGAGAGTAGCACCACAAGAAAGATGAAGAGTGCAACTGCACCAGCTATAAAAAAGAAACGCACTAGACCTGGCGCATCAATCCCATAATTCGGTTTGCTTTGAACATTCTCAGCCGCCATTACCCTTACGTCTCATCAGAAACAACTGAGACAAAACTAGTACATTTGTTCATATTGGTCAAGTGCCGATATCACAAATGTTCTGCTGATAGCCTCATAGTTTTCTCAACGGCTCATGTAATTCCTCAACTGATTCTAATATTTTTACTTTAGTTACTCTAGCTATCTTTACTCTTTCATACCTATCTCTATCATATTTTTCGTGAAATGGTATAAGTCACCAGATGAGTTGTATTGGATTTGTGTTTACAATTCTTGCCCTGTTTTTGTGCATTTGCACAATTGCAATGACCAACAGGAAAAACTTCTTTGGTCAAATGCCCAATGAACTGGAGTTCGCGACAGAGTAATGTTAAAACAGTCGTCCAGGAGGTGAATGCGTGTCCCACACAAATCGACTCAGCAAGCATCTACCCATCGCTCGGATAGCTATCGTGCGATCGCTTCCCGGATTGGGCGATTTACTGTGTGCTGTACCTGCCATGAGAGCGTTACGAGCAGCTTTCCCACAGAGCCACATTACCCTGATTGGTCTTGCGTGGGCAAAAGCTTTTGTGGAGCGCTTCAGCCATTACCTTGATGAGTTCTTAGAGTTTCCCGGCTATCCAGGAATTCCTGAAGTTGCGCCACCAATCGACAAAATACCACAGTTCTTGGCTAGCGTACAGCAACAACGCTTTGACTTGGCATTGCAAATGCATGGCAGCGGTATCATCAGCAATACTTTCACCGTCTTACTTGGTGCGCGTGTCAACGCTGGTTTTTATCTGCCTGGTCAATACTGTCCAGATGCAGATTATTTCCTACCATATCCAGCTCACGAACCAGAAGTATGGCGTCACCTGCGGTTGATGGACTACTTGGGAATACCGCTCCAAGGCTATGAACTGGAATTTCCTTTGAGTCAAGAGGATTTTTCAGCTTTGCACAAAGTCGAGGAAGTGCAGGCTCTCCAGAAAAGAAAGTATGTCTGCATTCATCCTGGTGCAAGTGTGCCAGAAAGACGTTGGTCTGTGGAAAATTTTGCGGCTGTCGCTGATGCAATTGCTGATCGTGGTTTCCAGGTTGTGCTGACTGGCACAGCACCAGAAGCAAATCTCACGCAGTCAATTGCCCAGATGATGCAAGCAAAGCCGATTCATTTGGCGGGAAAGACCAGCTTGGGTGCATTGGCAGCGCTTTTGAGTCAGGCAGAATTGCTGATATGTAACGATACTGGTGTATCGCATTTAGCAGCAGCTTTGGGAGTTAAGAGTGTTGTGATTTTTACGAACTCTGACCCGCATCGTTGGGCACCGTTAGACCGCGATCGCCATCGCATCTTGTACAACAACAAGAAGGAAGAAAATCCGTCTTCTTTGTTCAATTTTCACTCTTCTATCTTTACCATATCCCCAGAAATGGTTATGGATCAGGTGGATGAGCTACTGTCAAAGGAGGTAGCAAATGTTACCTAAATTGACGAATGTGCAAAAAGTTTTGGTGATGCAAGTCGGTAGTCGCCAAGATTTAATGCTAACTATTCCTGCGCTCCAAAAGTTGCGCGAACTGGTAGGAGATGCCACCATCACATTGATGGTTTCTCCGTGTAATAGCGAAATAAGTATAGAACTGCCTTGGGTAGATGAAGTATTTGTCTATGAGGGTGGTGACACATTTGTAGATGCTGAACGCGAATTGGCGTTGATATCCAAGCTTCGCCAAAGCGCTTTTGATGCAGCTGTCATTTTCACAAATCCTGGAGAGTCGCCTTACCCCCTAGCATATATCTGCTATTTGGCAGGAATTCCCATACGTATCGGTCAATCGCAAGAGTTCGGCGGCGGCGTTCTTTCGGAATGGGTGAAGCTGTCATCAAAAGATTCTCACCCAGTAGATAAACACCTTTTTTTAATAGAGTGCAAATGACTAATGTACAGACGTCCCAGGGCACGTCTCTACAATTTATGACTAATAACTATGAAACCATTACGCATCCTCACCTGGCATATCCACGGTAGCTATCTCCACTACTTAACACAGAGTCACCATCACTTTTATTTGCCTGTCAAACCAGAACGACCGGAAGGATATGGCGGTCGTTTGGGGGGTTTTCCTTGGTCAGATAATGTTCATGATGTTCCCGCAGAGGAAGTTAGAAATCTCAAGTTTGACTGTATTTTATTTCAGTCGCGCAAGAACTATCTTGAAGACCAATACGAAATTCTCTCTGAGTCACAGCGACGACTACCCCGAGTTTACCTTGAACACGACCCACCACGAGAACAGCCAACAGACACACGTCATGTTGTAGATGACCCAAACGTGTTGCTGGTTCATGTGACGCACTTTAACCAACTGATGTGGGATAGTGGTCGCACTCCGACTCGTGTGATTGAACATGGAGTTATGATACCCGATGGTGTTCGCTACACAGGTGAACTGGAACGGGGACTGGTGGTGGTGAATGGTTTGCGATCGCGTGGTCGTCGTTTGGGTGCAGATGTCTTTGAACGAGTCCGCCAAGAAATTCCCCTAGACTTGGTTGGTATGGGTGCAGAAAAACTCGATGGACTAGGCGAAATTCCACATCATCAACTACCAGCATTTGCTTCACGCTACCGCTTTTTCTTCAATCCCATCCGCTACACCAGCTTAGGACTTGCTGTGTGCGAAGCAATGATGGTGGGTTTGCCAATCATTGGACTAGCAACCACAGAAATGGTCACGGTAGTAGAAAACGGAGTTTCTGGTTATGTTGATACTGATATTGAAAACCTTATTTCCAAAATGCGTCAACTTTTAAACGACCAAACTCATGCACAAAAGTTGAGCCAAGGTGCAATAGCAACAGCGCAAAAACGCTTTAACATCCAAAGATTCTGCCAGGACTGGGACGAAGCATTTCAATCAGTCATTAGTCCTTTGTCTTCTGTTCTTAGTAAATGACTAATGACAAAGATGTAGAGACGCGCTGTTTGAAGCGTCTCTAGAATAACCAATGACTAATGACTAATAACAAATGACTAAATCGATTGCCTTAATTAGCGAACACGCCTCACCTCTTGGTACCTTTGGGGGTGCAGATAGTGGTGGTCAAAATGTGTATGTAGGACAGATCGCAAAACATCTGGCTATTGCTGGATACAAAGTTGATGTTTTTACACGACGCGATAGTCAGGATTTGCCAGAAATCATTCAATGGATGGATGGCGTTAGGATTATTAATGTGCCTGCTGGTCCTCCCATGTACGTCCGTAAAGAGGATATGTTGCCGTATATGGAAGAGTTTACGGCATATGTCCTGAATTTTTGTCAAAATCCTTGGTCTTTTCAAAGCAAAGCGCACAAAAAGTACGACTTGATACACGCAAATTTCTGGATGTCAGCATTGGTAGCGGCAGAAATTAAGCAAGTGTTGGGGATTCCTTTTGTTGTGACTTTTCATGCTCTCGGTCGTGTGCGCCGCTTTTGGCAAGGTGAGGCGGACGAATTTCCTGATGAGCGATTTATTATTGAAGACCGCATCGTTGCCGAAGCCGATCATATCATCGCTGAATGTCCGCAAGATGAGGAAGACTTGCTGCGTCTGTATCATGCCAAAAAAGAGAAAATCACGATTATTCCTTGTGGCTTTGATGCAACTGAGTTTTGGCAAGTTGATAAAACAACCGCTCGTAAAAAGCTTGGTTTACCGCCTGATGAGCGTCTGATTCTCCAGTTAGGACGTTTGGTACCTCGAAAAGGCGTTGATACGGTGATTCGTGCTTTCGGGCATCTTCTGCAACAGTATCACATCCAGGCAAGACTCTTGATTGTAGGCGGTGAATCAGAAGAACCAGATCCCCATTTGACACCAGAAATCGCTCGTTTGCAAACTATTGCAACTGAAGAAGGCGTTGAGTCGCAAGTGACATTTGTCGGACGCCGCAGCCGGGAAATGGTTAAATATTACTACTGCGCTGCTGATGTTTTCGTGACAACACCTTGGTATGAACCGTTTGGCATCACACCTTTAGAGGCGATGGCTTGTGGAACGCCTGTGATTGGTTCTCACGTCGGTGGTATTAAATATACCGTACAAGACAGTGAAACTGGGTATCTTGTACCGCCAAATCAGCCAGAGGCGATCGCCGAACGCATTGCCTATCTTTTCCAAAATCCTCAAGCACACAAGCGTTTCAGCCACAACGCAATACAACGCGTCAAACACCAGTTTACCTGGGAAAAGGTAACAAGTTCAGTCGCATCGCTGTATGAAAAAGTCTTGAGTCAAAAGCACAAACCAATTTTTCTTTCCCCCCCGGCTTCCCCACCTTCCCCTGCTCCTCTTCTTTCCTCTTCCCTCGCTTTTGTTGATGACAGTTTTGCAGCAGCAATAGCGGCGATGGAAAAATCCCGACAGACTTTGAAAGCTGCCATTGTTGAAGCAGCGGAGGCACTCTTGAGTTGCTTTTCCTTGGGTGGTAAGGTGCTTGTTTGTGGCAATGGTGGTAGTGCGGCGGATGCTCAACACTTTGCAGCGGAATTTGTTGGTAAATTACGTTGCTCGAAGCGTGCGGGGCTACCAGTGATTGCATTGACGGCTGATACTGCTTTTTTAACTGCTTGGGCGAATGATGTTGGGTACGAGTATGTTTTTTCCCGACAGGTAGAAACATTTGCTCAACCGGGCGATGTATTACTTGGTATTAGTACGAGTGGGCGATCGCCCAATATCATCGAAGCCTTTAAAACTGCTCGTCATTCCCACATCAATACTATTGCTTTAGTTGGCGGTGACGGTGGAGAATTATTGCCACTAGCAGATTTAGCACTCGTTGTCCCAGCAACTGATACCCAACGTATTCAAGAGGTACATCACCTCGTACTACATCTTTTGTGTGAATTGGTTGAGAAGCAAGTTGGGAAAAAAGAGGAGGGGGAGAGTGGGAGAGTGGGAGAGACAAAGAGTACCGAATGGAAATCATCACTTCTATCAACTCGGGTAATACCGTAGTGAGGACTAAAGTCCTCTCCTAACATAACAAGGACTAAAGTCCTCACTACAAAAATTAATTGAAAGGAGAAAACACAAACAATGGAAGAGCTCAAAGACAAAGTCGTATTAGTCACAGGCGGCGGACGTGGACTTGGTGAAGCTATCAGCCACACATTATCATCAGCAGGTGCGATCGTCGTTGTTGCAGATATTCGAGACGACTTAGCCCATAAGGTGAGTAGCGAAATTCAAGCTAATGGCTTTCAAGCATTGCCGTTAGTGTTAGATATTACCAGCGAAGAACAAGCTCAAACAGCGATCGACAAGATTATCTCCCAATACGGACGCTTGGATGCTCTCATTAACAATGCTGGTACTGATCTCACTGTTTCAATCGAGGAGCTTTCAATTAAAGATTGGGACAGAATTCTTGCTGTTAACTTACGCGCTCCCTTTATCTTGTCAAAATTCGTTTTACCCGTCATGAAACAACAGGGTAGCGGTCATATTATTAACATTGCTTCCACCGCGTCAAAGCGAGCGTGGGCAAATGCTTCAGCTTACCATGCCAGTAAATGGGGATTGTTGGGCTTTAGTCACGCCTTACATGTAGAAGCGCGTCCTTATAATATCAAAGTGACAGCTTTAGTTGCAGGTGGGATGCAAACGCCATTTTTGCTAGACCGTTTTCCTGATATTGATGTCAGCAAGTTGCAAGATCCCAAGAATGTAGCTGCAACAATTCGATTTTTGCTATCTACGCCAGAGGGAACTGTTATTCCTGAAATGACAGTTCTACCACTGGGCGAGAGTTCTTGGCCCTAATAACGAGATGGGGTATTCAGGTTTGAGCTTCCAACACTCATGCGCGAGTTTCCAACACTCACGCACGAGTTTCCAAGCTTGATATAGCGCAATTCAATTGAATGAAATAATTATTTATCTGTGTCCATCTGTGTCCATCTGTGGTTCATATTTTCTTTCTGTACCTTACCCAATTGCAAACCAGTACACCTCTCAAAAACAATATAAAGACGTCTCATGGCACGTCTGGTACAACGGTTGTAGACAACGCACAATTAATTTCTGGAGATTCCTAGTATAAACGAGGTTTGGCGCTTGAGTGATGATCATGCAAGCTGTTTTCCTGGATAAAGACGGGACTCTAATTGAAGATGTACCGTACAATGTTGATCCGCAACAAATTAAGCTAACGTCTGGTGCGATTGAGGGATTGCTTTTACTCCAAGAAGCTGGGTACAAGTTGATTGTCATTACCAACCAGTCAGGTGTAGCGCGGGGGTATTTTCCCGAATCTGCGCTTGTGGCGGTAGAAGAACGATTGTGTCAACTTTTAGCAGCAGAAGGTATCTACCTAGCTGGTTTTTATTACTGTCCCCATCACCCGAATGGAGTCGTGCCAGAATTTGCACTTGTTTGTGACTGTCGCAAACCTGCACCAGGTTTACTTCTACGTGCGGCTGGTGAACACAACATCGATTTGCGTTCATCTTGGTTTATTGGCGACATCCTTAATGATGTAGAAGCTGGGCTTTGTGCTGGGTGCAAAACAATTTTGATCGATAATGGCAATGAGACTGAATGGGAATTCTCTGCACAGAGAACACCAGATTTTATTGTTACTGACCTCATGGAAGCAGCACAGGTGATATTATCTGGTGATGAAAATCCCGTTAGTAGGGGCACAGCATTGCCGTACCCCCACTTAGGAGGACGCTAGTGAAACCTGAGTTGACAAAACTATTGGATGCGATCGCTCATCTTCATGTCATCGTCATAGGTGAAGCGATGTTGGATGGCTACTTAGAAGGATTTAGCGATCGCCTTTGTCCAGAGGCTCCAGTGCCAGTTGTTACTCTGAAAAATCGCTTATATGTTCCCGGAGGCGCTGCTAATACTGCTGTCAATGTCCGTAGTCTCAGCGCAAATGTGACATTTTTATCAGTTATTGGCGATGATTGGGAGGGTTCTCAACTACAGCAAGCACTTTCAGAACGTGGCGTTTCCACAAAACACATCCTCAAAGCCTCAAATAGACAGACCCTTGCTAAGCAGCGAGTGATAACAGCGTCGCAAATCCTAGTAAGATTTGATTCTGGCACCACTGATGCCATTGACGCTGACAGCGAGCAAGCACTAATTGAGAAACTGGAGCTTTTATTTTCAGAATGCGATGCCGTGATTGTCTCAGATTACGGTTATGGAATTTTGACACAAAGAGTGATTGATGCATTAGCACAACTTCAGCAAAACAATCCTCGCGTTCTTGTCGTTGACTCTAAAAACCTCACCGCCTACCGTCACCTTAACGTCACCGCAGTCAAACCGAACTACAAGCAAGCAGTGCAGTTGCTTGATATCCCGTTGCCCCCCCTTATTAAGGGGGGGATGGGGGGGATCTCCCGTGCAGAGCAAATCAAACCTTATGAGGAAAAACTACTCAACCTCACAGGTGCGAAAATTGCTGCTGTCACCTTGGATGCTGAAGGTGCAATCATTTTCGAGCATGATTCCCCGCCCTACCGCACCTATGCCCTACCTACCGCCGAATCCCGTACTTCAGGGGCAGGAGATACCTATAGTAGCGCCCTAACCCTTGCCCTAGCAGCAGGTGCTGCAACACCACTTGCTGCTGATTTCGCCGCCGCCGCCGCCGCTGTCGTTGTACGAAAAGAGGGAACCACCGCCTGTTCTGCGGAAGAACTGCGTGAGTTTATTTCCAAAGTGGGGGAAGCAGGGGAAGCAGGGGAGCAAGGAATTTCTCCCTCATCCCCTCCCGAAAAATACATCCCCAATCTCAACCAACTTCGCTCGCTTGTGACCTCTTACCGTCGCACTGGACATAAAATAGTTTTCACCAACGGTTGCTTTGACATCCTCCATGCTGGACACGTTTCCTATCTCAATCGTGCTAAAGCATTGGGTGACATACTGATTATTGGCGTTAACTCCGACGACAGCATCCGCCGTATCAAAGGTGAAAATCGCCCTATCAACCCCTTGGAAGACCGCATCCAAGTTCTGGGCGGACTAAGTTGTGTTGATTATCTCGTTGCTTTTAACGAAGACACCCCAATCGACCTGATCCGCTTAGTTCAACCCGATGTCTATGTCAAAGGTGGCGACTACACTAAAGAAACTCTACCAGAAGCACCTGTGGTAGAACAATACGGCGGTATCGTTGAACTTTTGCCGTTTATAGAAAACCGTTCCACCACTCGTATCATCAAGCGTGTTTGTCAATTAAATATCGAGCAAGATGACTAAGTACAGTATTTCATTAATTCGTAGCGGATTAAATTTGGCGAGACTCTGCGTCCCTCTGCGCTACCTTGGCGTTCCTCTGCGTTTAAAAAAGTTACGAACTTCAACGCCTGTACTAAGAAATTATGGAACCACAGATGGACACAGATGCACACAGATGGTTTTTATCTGTGTTTATCTGTGTGTATCTGTGGTTTAAAATCTCCAAATTTACTCGGCGGAGAGGTTCCGCTGACTCATAACTCATGACTACTTGGAACACTGCTGAAAACATCCTGTGCATCCGACTCGACACAATTGGCGATGTGTTGATGACGACACCAGCAATTCGCGCCTTAAAAGCATCACATCCCAACCGTCGAATTACGTTGCTTACTTCCTCTGCAGGTGCATCTACTGCCTCACTCGTCCCAGATATTGATGAAGTGATTGTCTACGATGCACCTTGGTTAAAAGCAACAGCACCGCGACTTAATAGCCGTCCTGAGTACGAAATGGCAGAACACCTGCGGCGTCTCAAGTTTGATGGTGCCATTATTTTTACTGTATATAGTCAAAACCCGCTACCCTCAGCATTTCTCTGCTATTTGGCAGATATTCCCCTGCGGCTGGCTCATTGTCATGAAAACCCCTACCAACTCCTAACAGATTGGGTAAAAGACCCAGAACCAGAGCATTGTGTGCGTCATGAAGTACGTCGTCAACTGGACTTAGTTGCTACAATTGGCTGCCAAATAGATGACGAAAGAATGTCCCTGCGTGTCCCAGAAAAAGCTTTAGCTACCGTTAAGGATATTCTGCAACAACTCGGCATTAGCCAGCAGCGTCCTTGGGTGGTCATTCATCCCGGTGCAACGGCTGCTTCACGCCGCTACCCGCCTGAAAAATTTGCTGTTGTTGCCCGCACTTTAATACAAGACATGGGTATTCAGGTAATCTTTACAGGCACCGAACCAGAACGAGAACTGGTTACAGGAATTCAAACAGCAACGGGTGTTCTGTCTCATTCACTTGTCGGGTGCCTTAACCTCAATGAACTGGCAGCACTCTTGTCACTTGCCCCTCTGCTCATTTCCAATAATACTGGTCCCGTTCACATTGCTGCTGCTGTTGGTACACCAGTTGTGGACTTGTATGCTCTGACCAATCCTCAGCATACTCCTTGGGGTGTTCCTAATCGCGTGCTGTTCCATGATGTTCCTTGTAAGAACTGTTACAAGAGTATTTGCCCTGAAGGACATCAAAATTGTTTGCAACTGGTTACACCAGAGTCTGTGGTGGATGCTGCTTGTGAACTGCTCAATTCTCCGCCTGCTACCCTTGCCACTGTTAAGACATGACCGTTTGTCTCGTTCCCTGACTCTGGCAGGGAATGCCTTATCTGAGGCTCTGCCTCATAAATTATACCTATTGGAGGCAGAGCTTCCTGTCATTCATTTCCAGGCTGAGCCTGGGAACGAGAAATACTGTTAAAACATGAACGTTGATATCCTCATTCCTACCTATTCTCGCCCTGCTGCTTTGGCTGTCACCCTGGCTAGCCTGATAGCCCAAACTTACCGTGACTTTCGCATCGTCATTTCTGACCAAACTGAGGATAGTAACCCGGTGGAGAATGGCGAGGTGCAAGCGGTGCTGCGTGTGCTTCGTGCTCATGGTCATGCGGTGGAAGTCCACAAACACTTACCCCGTCGGGGAATTGCCGAACAACGGCAATTTTTACTAGAGCAAGCAAGAGCTCCTTATGCCCTTTTTCTCGATGACGACTTGATTGTAGAACCTTTTGTGGTTGAAAATATGCTTGCTGCCATAAAAGAAGAACGCTGCGGTTTCGTGGGCAGTGCGGTTATCGGACTCAGCTTTATTGATGATGTTCGTCCCCACGAGCAAAAAATTGAGTTTTGGGATGAGCCAGTGCAGCCGGAAAGTGTCAAACCTGACACACCAGAATGGGAGCGCTGGCGTTTGCATAACGCTGCTAATCTTTACCATGTCCAGAAAAGCTTGGGTCTTACCCAGAAAGAGCAACGCAAATACCGTGTAGCTTGGGTGGGTGGTTGTGTCATCTATGATACAGAAAAACTTCGCGGCATCGGTGGCTACTCGTTCTGGCAGCAGCTTCCCTCGGAACACTGTGGTGAGGATGTTTTCGTGCAGTTGCGGTTGATGGAACTTTACGGCGGTTGTGGAATTATTCCTTCGGGTGTCTATCATCAAGAGTTGCCTACTACGATTGTTGACCGGAGTCATCCTGCAGATAAAGCTTTGTTATTTAAACCACAGATGGACACAGATGGACACAGATGAAGAAAAAGTATCTGTGTTCATCGGTGCGAATATGTGGTTTATTTTTCATAATAAGTAGTTAAATATGCGTAAAATTCTGTTTGTCGAGCTATTGGGTGGAATTGGCGATGTTTTAATTGCATTGAGTGCGATTCATGGCTTAGCACTATCTTACCCAGCTGCCGAACTGACAGTTTTAACTTTCCCGCCAGGAGGTGAACTGCTAAAAAGCGATCCGCTGATTAAGCGCGTTATCTATGCGGAACCAGGAAAGGCAAAACAATCAGTTGTTGAGTTACTATCTCGTGAAACTTTTGATTTGATTGTCTCAGATACAAATTACGACGGTATTGATGTAGAGACGCGCCATGGCGCGTCTTTACATAATGCGCGGGTGGTGACGAATTTGTGGCGACAACCTCCAGCAGATGAATTGGTGGGCGATCGCTTTGTCAAAATCCTACAAGCAGAAGGTTTAATTAGCCCGGATGCGATTAAACCTGCACAACTCCACCTCACTCCTGAGGAACTAAGTAGATCACAAGACCTATTCAATCACGTCCGCCGTCCTTTGGTGTTTTTATGTCCAGATGCGGGGATGGCAATTAAGCGCTGGTCTGATGTAAATTTTATTACTATCGGTCAAATTTTGCAGCAGCGTTGGGATGCGACTGTAATTGTCCCAGTGGGTTCTGATGCGAAACAAGCGGCATACATTGCTGAGGCGATAGGGGGTGAAGCGCGGATTTTGCCTCGTGGGAAGTTGCGGGATTTGGCAGCAGCTTTGGCGTGTGCTGATTTGGTCATTGCTGCTGACACGGGTCCAGCACGGATAGCTGCGGCGTTGAATGTGCCAACTATTACTTTGTTTGGTCCTTCTTGGCATGGGCGTTATGGTCAACCGTCACCTCATGTCAATTTGCAAGGATACCCGGAGTGTCCTGAGCGCAATATCAGTAATTTTACGGTGCAGCGGTGTTGGTACGGTGGGGTGTGTCCGTTGGATAAGGGTTGGCAAAGTTGTATGGAGGGGATTTCGGTTGATGAGGTGTTGGC
Source organism: Scytonema sp. HK-05 (assembly GCF_963872035.1). Classification (NCBI taxonomy): domain Bacteria; kingdom Bacillati; phylum Cyanobacteriota; class Cyanophyceae; order Nostocales; family Scytonemataceae; genus Scytonema; species Scytonema sp. HK-05. Next base: position 9,642 of record NZ_CAWMYC010000006.1, on the reverse strand, counting down.
TGTGGTGGAGGGGTTTTTAAACGAACCGCCAAGCCTGCCCTCGAGCGAAGCGAAGGGACGCCAAGGGTGCCAAGAAAGAGAAGAAGAGGTTTATTAGTTAGGAAAATGAAGTCGATACTAGAAAATTCAAAATCTAATATCCAAAATCCAAGGTTGCATGGGTTAGGTAACATTCTGGTGATGCGGCTGGACAATATTGGTGATGTAATTATGACGAGTCCGGCTTTGCGGGCAATTAAGGAGAATTTGCCGGAGAGTCGTTTGACTTTGATGGCAAGTCCGGGTGGAGCGCTAGCAGCAGAGTTATTACCTTGGGTGGATGCAGTATTACCGTGGCGTGTGCTGTGGCAGGATTTGGGTAAGTTGGATTTCGATCCGGCGCGGGAGTGGGAATTGGTGAGGACGTTGCAAAATGGCAAGTTTGATGCAACGATTATTTTCACGAGTTTTAGTCAGAGTCCTCATCCGGCAGGATTTTTGTGTTACTTGGCAGGTGTTCCGTTACGGGTGGGTGAGTCTAAAGAAGCGGGAAATGGTGTACTGACGCTAGAAGTATCATCTGCACCAGATGAGATTCATCAAGTTGAACGAAATTTGAGATTAATAGAAGCTGCTGGGTTTGAAGTTTATGATCGCAGTCTCTGCATTCAAATACCAGAAGCTGCACAACGAGAAGCGGTAATGTTATTAGGGACTAGTAGCGATCGCTTAAGTGCTTACCACAACTATATCTTGCTCAATCCCTGGACAAGTTGCCAATCTCGCAATTATGACTCTCAACGCTTTGCGATCGCTGCACGTCGTCTAGCAGAAATAACACAAATGCCTGTGGTGGTTACTGGTGTAGAAAAAGACCGCTCCAAAAGTCCATCTTTACTTGCTACACTAGGCGATTATGGAATTGACTTGATTGGCAAAACAACTTTGTCTCAACTAGCTGCACTGATTGCCAATGCAAAACTTGTACTTACCAACAACACTTCAACGATGCACATAGCTGATGCTACGCGCACACCCACTGTTGTCATGTTTGCGGGAACTGAACTTGAGTGTCAATGGGAACCGCGTAATGGTACTTCCCGCTTACTCCGCCGTCCTACGACCTGTAGTCCTTGTTACACTTTTACTTGTCCTTATCAGTTGGAATGCTTAGATATCTCTCCAGAGGAGGTAGTAGCCGCAGGGCTGGAATTGTTAAAGATTTCGTAGTAAGCGCAAAGAGCGCTTATTACCAATCAGTTACCGATGACTAATGACTATTACCATTGCCATTATTGCTGGTACTTACAAACCGGAGCGCTGTGGTGTTGCTCATTACACTGCTTGTTTGCGGGATGCCCTGAAAAAGCAGGAATGCCAGTCTGTTGTCCTCACTACCCATGCAGCTGCCACAGAAGTTAATGACTCCACCGTCATGGGTGTGGTACAAGATTGGCGATTTGCTGATTTAATGTCTTTGGTACAAGCAGTACACGCCACCAAAGCTGATATTTTGCATATCCAACATGCAGCAGGCACTTACGGTTTTGAGCGTGCTATCTTTTTGTTACCGCTACTTCTGAAAGCGACAGGTTATCGCAAACCAATTGTCACGACTGTGCATGAATACGGCTGGTGGGAATGGCAACCGAAAGGTATTCCACCGCAACTTGTAGAATGGTTGAAAATGTGGGGACAGCAGCGCGGCTGGTGGGATAGAGAAGATGGGTTTTTACTGACTTTAAGCGATGCATTAATTACAACAAATGCGGAAGCTGAAGAAGTTATCCATCAACGGCTACCACAATTAATTGACCGCGTATCGCTTATACCCATCGCTGCAAATGTTGATGTTACGCCTATTGAACGAAACACAGCACAACAACAATTACGTCAAAGGTGCAACTTTGCTCAAGATACCACCATCATCGCATTTTTTGGCTTTCTCCATCCAGTCAAAGGGTTAGAAACGCTTCTACCAGCATTCAAAAAAGTTCTAACAACTCATCCGCAAGCGCGATTGTTGCTACTTGGTGGTGTGGAAAGTCTAGCTTTGCGGGGAGAAGAAGCAAAACGTTACTGGGATAAACTCCACACGCTTGTAGCTGAACTGAACTTAAGCGAAATGGTGTATCTTACCGGCTATCTAGATGTTGAAACTGCCTCAAAATATCTTTCCGGGTGTGATGTTGGAGTCCTACCCTTCAACCACGGAATGACCATGAAAAGCGGTTCACTTCTGACTTTATTAGCTCACGGTTTACCAGTCATCGCCACCCAACATCCCACACCTCTACCCGATGGACATCCAGTACAGCTCGTTCCTCCTCGCGATATAGACGCTTTGGCAGATGCACTTTGCCAACTCCTAAACGACCCTGAGAAATGGAACCATTTAGGTAATGTCGGTCGTATTTTTATCGAAAACTATACTTGGTCCAACATAGCCCGATCGCACCTCAGCATCTACCAAAAACTCCTCTCCTCTGCGTCCTCTGCGCCTCTGCGGTTCTTTTAAAACGAATGCAACTCGACAATGTCCAAAAAATCGCCGTTCTCCCCGCCAACGCCATCGGTTGTGGTGACGGGTACAAAGTCGGAGCGATCGCTTGTTGAAGCGGTGATCACAAAAATGAACGCCCAAACACAGAATTTGTGCGATTGCGCAGAGCGCAGTGCCGTAAGTCCTGCGGACAGGCTGCGCCAACGCGGAGCGTCTCCGCTACTGAGAAGGCAATCGCCTTTCACTAGGCGGTCTTGCTGGTCTGCTCAAACTTTCTCGCGTTATGATCTCTAATGACTCTGGTCCGTTGCATCTAGCCGCTGCTGTAGGATGTGCAACTGTAGGCATTTTCTGGTGTGGGAACTTAATTACCGCCGGACCAATGAGGCGCGATCGCCACCGTCCCGCTATTTCCTGGCGTCTTCATTGTCCCGTTTGTGGTGTTGACTGTACCCGCGCTTCTTGTAATCATCGTGACTCATTTGTTGCGGATGTCCCCGTACAAGAAGTCGTTGATTCTGCCCTTGAGTTACTTGCTACCACATCTCTAGCAGACAGATGATTTCTACCTCCTGGAAGTTACACCAACGCCTTGGGAAAGATGCAGTACACACAAAATATTTGGTATCAATTGCTTCATGAGGAAGGCACATCACAGGAAAAGGAGATATTTTGATGAATTTAAAGGCAGTTTGGGGGCTGTTTCAAGAGACATTTAACGAATGGAGTAACGATAAAGCGTCGCGGTTAGCCGCAGCATTATCTTATTACACAATTTTTTCCCTCGCTCCATTGCTGATTATTGTAATTGCGATTGTTGGTGCGGTCTTTGGAGAAGATGCAGCAAGGGGTGAAATTTACCGACAAATAAGAGGTTTAGTCGGCGAGCCTGGCGCACTAGTTATCCAGACAGCAATTGAAAGTGCCAGCCAGCCCAAAGCGGGAACTATCGCCTCACTCATCAGTATTGTAGTCCTGCTATTTGGTGCTACTGGTTTATTTGCCGAGTTGCAAGATGCCCTTAATACAATCTGGGAAGTCCAGCCAAAACCTGGACGCGCTATGAAAAACATGGTTCGCCAACGCTTTACGTCGTTCGCGCTGGTGCTAGCCATTGGTTTTCTACTACTTGTATCACTTGTGCTTAGCGCGGTGTTGGCAGCAGTGGTTGGTTACTTTAGACATATGGTGCCTGGTGTCGATTTTATCTGGCAAATTGTCAACTTCCTCCTTGGTTTTGCCGTCACCACAGTGCTATTCGGACTCATTTTCAAAGTCCTGCCAGATGTCAAAATTACTTGGAATGATGTTTTGATTGGAGCCGCCCTCACCTCACTTTTGTTCTCCATTGGCAGGTATCTTCTGGGGCAGTATTTGGGTAACGGTAGCTTTGGCTCAGCCTACGGCGCTGCAGGTTCAGTTGTCGTTGTTCTAGCATGGGTTAACTATGCCGCCCAAATTCTCTTTTTCGGCGCTGAGTTTACCCAAGTTTATGCTAGAAAATATGGTTCTCGCATTGTCCCTGATAAACATGCCGTCCCCCTCACTGAAGAGGCTCGTCTAAATCTAGGGATGAAACCAAAAAATACGACTGCACAAACAAGAACAAGGAAACAATCTGGCAATAAGTCTAACTTCATTAGTCGTCTCTTGCGGCGCTTTAGCCAACATAAGCATTTAAAGCGCAAAAGAAGCCCTCGGTAATTTTAAAAACTTCTTTTGCATATGTATTTAGTAGAATTCTTGCAAAAGTCAATGTTTTTGAGATGAAACCACAGATGGACACAGATGGACACAGATAAATATTGGTGTCTATCTGTTTTTAAATATTAATTAATCATACTTTTGCAAGAAGTCTATTATGGAGAAAGCATATGTTTAACGAAAACCGCAGCCTGTGTACGTATATGTACTTAATAAAATTAAAAATGCGACATTTTTTGTCAAAGACCACAGGACTTAGAAAGTCTCAGATGTCGCACAAACAATTGATATACTGGTGGCAAAAATCGTTTTGTCCGATTATGCTACGTATTGCCACTAGAGTAGTGGTAACAATTTGTCTAACGGCAGGGGTGTTGGGCATTTTAGGAAGCAATGCTCCTGTGAGTCATGCTCAAGGTGTTTTTCCAACTTCTACTGCACTCAATACTCAACTGCTCAGTACAACCAGCCAGATACAGAACCAACACACAGCATTAAAATCAACACCACCAGATGTTACTGTGTATCGCAGTCCTGACTGTAGCTGTTGTGGTGGGTGGATTAACCACTTAAAGGCACAGGGTTTTGGAATCAAAGACTTTCCCACACCTGACATTGAAGCAGTAAAACAAAAGTACAACGTGCCAGATAACTTGGCATCTTGCCACACAGCAATTGTTAATGGATATGTTATTGAAGGACACGTACCAGCACAAGACATCAAACGTCTGCTTCAAGAAAAGCCAAATTCGCTTGGGTTATCTGTTCCCCAAATGCCTGTAGGCACTCCTGGGATGGAGATGGGGAATCAAAAAGACCCATTTACTGTGTTTTCCTTTGATAACAAGAGCAGAGTTGCGGTGTTTAATAAGTATTCATAGTAATTGACTTTTGCAAAAAGTCTATTTTTTGCTCTCTTCCAACAGATGCTGTTCGATAAGTTTAAGAACCGCTGCTTCTTCTGGACGCAGAGAGTCTGATGAAGCTGTTTTTTGATTCGATGCTTCCATAAACTCAAATAATGAGTCATCCATATAGGCATCGAGAACCGCAGGATGGACATAATATTTACGGCAAGTCGCTGGACGATTGCCAAGGTGTTCGGCTACGTTTTTGATAGCCTCAGTTACATTTTTCTTTGCCTGTGTTTGCGATTCAAATCGCCCGATTTCACATAATTCTTGTGCTGCCAAAACAGTACCACCCCAGGTACGAAAATCTTTAGCAGTAAAGTCTAAACCAGTCATCTCACGCAGGTAATTGTTGACATCGTCAGAACCGATAGGTTGACGGTGTCCTTCTTCGTCTAGATACTGAAATAATTCTTGTCCGGGGATATCTTGACAGCTTTTGACAATTTTTGCCAAACGGCGATCGCTCAATTCAATGTCATGAGCCACGCCACTTTTTCCCCGGAATTTAAACCGAATTTTGGAACCGGATACATCAACGTGGCGATCGCGCATCGTTGTTAAGCCAAAGGATTTATTCGTTTGGGCATACTCTTCATTTCCCACACGAATTTTGGTAATTTCCAAGAGTTTCACCACAGTCGCCAGCACCTTTTGTTTTGGTATACCTGTAAGCGCCATATCCTCTTCAACTCGCTTGCGGATACTTGGCAGTGCTTCCCCAAAGGCTATCATCCTGTTAAACTTCGTTTGAGAGCGTACCTGTCGCCAATGTTGATGATAACGGTACTGCTTGCGTCCTTTAGCATCGCGTCCCGTTGCTTGTAAATGTCCATGTGCTAATGGACAAATCCAGACTTCAGTCCAAGCAGGCGGAATAACAAGAGACTTAAAGCGGTTCAATTCCTCCTCATCACAGATTTCTTTGCCATCTGCATCAATGTAGCAAAATTCCTCATCAACACGCTGACGCTGAATTCCTGGAATGGTATCGCTTATGTAGCGCAATCCGACTATCTTTGCTGATTTAACAGGATCGATCTGGAGTGCAGCTTCAACTTCCTTTTTGATTAATTCCTTTTGAAGCGTTTGCATAGGTAGGCAAAAGCAAGTTTTGAATAAAACATCTCATACCATTTTGGAATGGCGATTTTGAATTTTAGATTTTCAAATAGGCTACTACTAGCCATTATTAAGCCATATGGTATTACAATTTACCTTAGCGAATGACAACTGCATTGCAATCTACACAAAAGCATACTCATCAAGATACAAACGAGATATAGCAATCCTAAATCATAAGCCCTGAACAAGATCCCCGACTTCTTGAAGAAGTCGGGGATCTGAATAATAAGAAAAACTCTTCAAAAAAAGCCTCTAGAGAAAACTAGAGGCTTTAGTAGTAATTGAGAAGAGAAATGCTGGAGAAGCATTGCTGTTTTATTCTGCCTTATGGCTAGCGAAGTACCCACATCCAGAAGGAAGAGAAAGAATAATGTGTATTTTGAGACTTTTAAATTATGAAATCACACTCAACAGGTACAAACTTGAAAGATGTAATACTATACACATCAAGCAAGTCACTTTTATATTGAAAAGCAAACTTTTGCCAAAAGTCTGGTAAATAGTCTTTATGACTTCCCGCTATTCTCTGTACAATATGACGGTTGTACTGTGTGGCGGACTGTGATTGAGCGTTATACCTTGCCCGAAATGGGCAATCTGTGGACGGAAGCCTATAAGTTAAAAACCTGGCTGCAAGTAGAAATCGCTGTTTGTGAGGCGCAGGCTGAGTTGGGTTACATTCCCACTGAGGCGGTTGAGGAGATTAAGGCAAAGGCGAATTTTGATCCAAAGCGGGTGCTGGAAATTGAAGCTGAAGTCCGCCACGATGTGATTGCCTTCTTGACAAATGTTAATGAATATGTTGGAGATGCAGGACGTTACATTCACCTGGGATTAACCAGTTCCGATGTGTTGGATACAGCTTTGGCGCTGCAACTGGTAGCCAGTCTGGATGTGTTGATGCAACGCCTAGAAGATTTGATTGAGGCAATTCGTCAAAAGGCAAAGGAACATCGCACTACGGTGATGATAGGACGTTCCCACGGCATTCACGCCGAACCTATCACGTTTGGTTTTAAGCTGGCTGGGTGGTTGGCAGAAGTGTTGCGCCACCAAGAACGTTTGAAAATTTTGCGTGAAACGATCGCTGTCGGTAAGATTTCTGGTGCGGTGGGAACATATGCCAATATTGAACCTCGCGTAGAGGCGATCGCCTGCCAAAAACTCGGACTTCAACCCGATGCAGCATCGACACAAGTCATATCGCGCGATCGCCATGCCGACTACGTGCAGCAATTAGCCTTACTCACTGCATCAATAGAACGTTTTGCCGTCGAAATTCGCAATTTGCAAAGAACAGACGTTCTGGAAGTCGAAGAATTCTTCTCCAAAGGGCAAAAAGGCTCCTCAGCAATGCCTCACAAACGCAACCCCATCCGTTCGGAACGGTTAACGGGAATGGCGCGAATTGTCCGTTCTCATGCGGTTGCTGCTTTGGAAAATGTCGCATTGTGGCACGAAAGGGATATTTCCCACAGTTCAGTAGAACGAGTCATTTTGCCGGATGCTTGCATTTTGACGCATTTTATGCTGTATGAAATAACCGAGTTGGTGAAAAACCTGTTGGTTTATCCCGAGAACATGGAACGCAATATGAATTTATATGGCGGTGTTGTGTTCAGCCAAAAGGTACTACTAGCATTGGTAGACAAGGGAATGAACCGCGAGGAAGCTTATGCGATCGTACAAGAAAACGCTCATACTGCTTGGAATAAGCCAAACGGCAATTTCCACGACTTAATTGTCAAAGATTCTCGCGTTACCCAAAAGTTATCGCCAGCAGAAATTGAGACGTGTTTTGATCCACAGCAGCATCTGCGACATCTAGAGCAGGTTTACCAACGACTGGGAATTTAGCTTGATCCAAAAGAAGCCCCACATCTCACCCGTTCGCGCAGCGTGGCGGAGGCATAGGGGAGTGTGGGGACGCCAGTCCCCTGCGGAGGGAAACCCTCCTTCAGGGCTGGCTCATGAATTTTGGGGCAATAACGCTAGTCACTCCGACCATTGTTGAACGTAGTTCAACACGGGAGTGGGGTGCTTGAGGAGTTGCCTATCTTCGTGATAGTATAAAAGTAGCCCAAACCGCTAGTTGGCGGACGAGAGTAGCCGTGGTCAGCGAACTTGTCAAAGCGGAATAATAAAAGGCTAGAGACCACACTGAGCTTGGAGGCGAATACCGTAGCTTCCCGATAGACAAAGCTCTAAATCAACACTCATTCGCCTGCGGAAGGCTGGGCGACTGCCGGGGTCTAGGCTTTGACCTAGTAAACGCCTATTGGCGAGAGATGCTGTGTAAGACCAAATCGTGCTTGCATGAAGAGGCGACGGCAAGTGATACCGGAAGCCTAGACCATACTGCTTGCAGTTGGTGTAGGTACTTCACTTTTGTAGTGAGCGCTTAAGCGCTTGCCTCGTTCCCAGGTTCCACCTGGGAATGCACTCCTTGAGGCTCTGCCTCGACAGTCAACTTCAGGAGGCGGAGCCTCCAGGATATCATTCCCAGACAGAGTCAGGGAACGAGAAAATTCCCAGGCAGAGCCAGGGAACGAGAAAAATGGCTAAAATTCATTATTTCAAACTTAACGGAGTCCAATCTCCAGAGGGAGTAAAGCTAGCCCAGAAGTAGGGATGTTCATAACCTGGGGTATTGAGAAAGCAAAAATCTTGATCATCTGTATTTAGAGGTTGGGAAAGTACAAGGTGAACGATTCGATAAAGTTCAATCTTTGCATCACCAGATTCAGAACCAAAGGTAAACTCAAGACGCAATCCCAAATTTTGAGGAAGTAAGGAAATTCCAACTAGATCAGCGCTTTTTAAATCTTCCAGAAAGGTTGTTATATTTCGGGTAATGCTTGTAGTCATGGAATCACAATTTCTCCAGTACTATGTGTATTGGCTCCAGGAACAAATTGTATTTGGCTACCAAATTGATCGTACCTGCGATTAGTTATGATTCCCACGTTGACTGCACCCCACCCCTTTATCCCCTCCCCGCAAGCGGGGAGGGGAGCCTAAGCGCAGCTTTGGCGGGGTGGGGTTCTTCAGGAATGGTAAGTAATCAACCGAACTATGGTTTTACTGTTTAGCGCACCCAGCAGGAGTAGATCCCAAACTATTGCCACCTGAGGTATGAGAGATCAGCGTAACGTGCCCTTTGCCGTCGAACACCCAACCAGTAGCGGGGACAATTTTCACGGTTTCATCTTTAGACGGTGGTTTCGCAGCAGGTTTCTCTGAGCGCTGCTGTTGCGATGCAATCGTTGACAGGCGAGTATCTAACCATACCACATCAGTGCTGAGGGGTTCGTAAGGGCTAGGAGGCAAACCGCCGCGTCCGGTAAAGGTAAATCTGCTTTTTTCTGTGTCAGAATCTGTGCTAGCAACGGCAGCACAGCTACTCTCTGCTATTAGCTC
>NZ_CAWMYC010000005.1:0-27623 GCF_963872035.1 Scytonema sp. HK-05 | reverse complement strand
CGGCGAAAAAAGTCGCCCGCTTAAGGGCGAGGCTTCAGACCCATTTTTTCGGTGAAAAGTGGGACAACCATTACCAACCGTCTGAAATGATGTAGCAGCTTTCACACGACAATCCCACCTCTTTGGATTTTCAAATTTAAAGACTTTTATTTAATACGGTATACTACTGAGCTTACCGTATTTTACTTTTATGGTAGTATTACTTATAGTTGTCTCAATTCGGTTCGTTTGATTATGCTTGCGATTTTAGTAGCAAATTACTTAGAGGTCTAAAGGTACGAAGGATGAAAATCAAAAACTCTAATTGATAGCTTAAATAACTATTTTCTCTACTAAAGCTGCATTAAGTGAGGTTGGGTTGCAAAAACAGGTTGAATCTTGAAACTGTATGTGAAGAACCAGAGGTTTCCCTATTGCATACATCGGCAACTGGGTACTGAAGCGTCAACGACCGACAGTCACAGCATATTCATAAAAGACTAAAACATGAATTCTCAACAGGACTCCGCTCCAACCACTGAGACTAATACTAGCTCCATGCTGGCAGAGCGTAGTACGGTTTTTCTTTTGGCTATCACCTGCGGCTTGTCGGTGGCTAACGTGTATTACAACCAACCGCTACTTGCAGATATAGGACGAAGCTTTGATATCTCTGTGCAGCAGGTGGGATTTATCCCTACTCTCACTCAAATAGGCTATGCAGTGGGGTTACTGTTTTTAGTCCCTTTGGGTGACAAGGTGGAACGCCGGGGATTAATCGTCAAAATGCTATTTATGCTTGCTTGTGCCTTGGTGGCGACGGCTCTATCTCCCAATATCACCTGGCTGTCTGTGTCGAGTTTTATACTTGGTTTCAACAGTATCGTCGCACATCTAATTATCCCGTTTGTGGCACGGATGACTGCTGTAGCCGAGAGGGGTAAGGTGATTGGAACGCTCATGAGTGGAGTCATTGTCAGTGTCCTTCTGGCGCGAGCAGCGAGTGGAATTGTTGGGAACATTCTGGGTTGGCAAGCCATATACTGGATCGCAGCCGGTTTGATGATTGTTCTCGCCTTTGCGATTCGAGGGCGGCTTCCCGTAAGCAAATCATCCGACAAACTGTCGTACCGGCAACTGATGCAAAGTCTTGGGCATCTCGTCCGCCAGCAACCCGTATTGCGTGAAGCCGCGCTCAACATAGCGCTGATATTTGCGGCATTTAATGCTTTCTGGGTGACTCTGGTTTTTCGGCTAGAAGCACCACCGTATTATTATGGCAGTCAAGTAGCTGGATTGTTCGGCTTGGTTGGGATAGCTGGGGCGATCGCGACTCCATTTATCGGCAGGCTTGTCGATAAATGGGGTGCGAGAGTTTTAGTAGGATTCGCCCTTGCGATTAGCCTGTCTGGCTTTGTCATTATTTGGATTGCGGGAAATTATCTCATAGCTCTGATACTAGGGGTGTTGCTTCTTGACTTGGCTATGCACGCAGCTTATGTCTCGAACCAAGTTCGCGTCTATAATTTGGTTCCTAATGCCGAGAGCCGTTTAAATACCGTATATATGGTTACGAATTACAGTGGTGGCGCACTCGGTTCTTTTCTTGGCACTTATAGCTGGGCTATGTGGAAGTGGAACGGTGTTTGCGCTCTGAGTTTTTCGCTGTTAGTCGTTGCTTTGGTAGTTCATTTGAGTGGACGTAGAAGTCGTCTCAAGCAAGTTTGAGTTTACTGTTGAATCTCTAACAAACCGCAGAGGCACACAGAACACAGAGAAAGAAAAATAAGGAGATATTTCTTTTAACCAGTTCAAGAAGGAATCAATCTTATGACACACTTGTTTGAACCCCTCACAATTGGCGCAGTCACTTTTCGCAACCGCATCGCCGTTGCACCAATGTGTCAGTATTCTAGTACAGATGGATATGCTAATGATTGGCATTTAGTTCATCTGGCAAGTCGTGCGGTTGGCGGTGCGGGTTTAGTGATCACAGAGGCGGCGGCGGTAGAACCGCGAGGACGCATCAGTCCTCAGGATTTGGGGATTTGGTCAGATGCACATATTGAGTCGCTTGCAAAAACTGTAGAACTCATTCACAAATTGGGTTCGATTGCAGGTATTCAACTTGCTCATGCAGGAAGAAAAGCTAGTACAGCGCCTCCTTGGGAAGGTGGAAAAGTCGTTGATGAATCTGCTGGCGGTTGGCGTCCTGTGGTTTCTAGCAGTGCGATCGCTTTTACTGAGAATCACCCTGTTCCAGAAGCATTAAATAGCGAAGGAATTCAACAAATTATTCATGCTTTTGTGCAAGCTGCAAAACGCTCTGTCGAAGCTGGATTTAAGGTTATTGAAATTCACGCGGCTCATGGCTATTTATTGCATCAATTTCTCTCGCCTTTGAGCAATCACCGAGAGGATGAATATGGGGGTAGTTTAGAAAATCGTACTCGTTTGTTGAGAGAAGTTGTGAGCGGGGTAAGAGAAGTTTTACCCGAAGGTTATCCGCTTTGGGTGCGAATTTCAGCAACAGATTGGGCAGAGAATGGCTGGGACATTGAGCAAAGTATCGCGCTTGCAGATAAACTCAAAACTTTGGGTGTGGATTTAATTGACACCTCGAGTGGTGGTACTTTAGCAAAGGTTAATATTCCCTACGGTCCTGGTTATCAAACTCAGTTTGCTTCAAGAATTCGTAATGAGGCAAATATCCTGACTGGGGCTGTAGGTTTGATTACATCGCCAGAACAAGCTGACCACATTATCCGCACTGGTCAAGCAGATGTTGTATTACTTGCGCGAGAATTACTACGCAATCCTTACTGGCCATCATACGCTGCGAAAAAGTTAGGAAAAGATAAAGTCTCGCCCGTTCAGTATGAGCGAGCATGGCTTTGAATTTTCAAAATAATTTTCAACATAATAAACTAACAGTTATGGATGTGTAAATTGTCATTTGTCATTAGTCATTTGTAACGAGAGATGGCTAATGGCAATTTTCTTTCAAAAGTCAATAAAATTCTTACAAAAGTTAATTGGATGAAAATGAAACCACAGATGCACACAGATGAAGATAGTGCGATGGACGGGTTTCGTGACTTGTTGCAACGTCTGGGTAGGAGGCGCGCAAGTGTCAGTTAATTAACTAGTGTTAATCGCTGTGCATCTATGGTTCAAAATATCCATTAATCATACTTTTGCAAGAAGTCTAATCAAAGAATTTGCTTGACAAAAGGAAAACGCTAATGCAAACGGCTAATAGGGAAAGGTCTGAACAAGACAAGCTGATATTTGGTTTTTTTCAGATTCCACCTGCTCTGAAATCTCTCAATTTTTGTTGTTACGTCATCGGTGCAGGCGCATCTTTTTTTGGCACTTGGATGACTCAAATTTCCTTAGTGTGGTTGGTCTATCAATTAACAAATTCTGCCTTATTAGTTGGTGTCTCTGGATTTACCAACCAAGCTTCTAGTTTGGTTCTCACACCCTTAGCAGGAGTCTTGTTAGACCGTTGGAACTTACGACGTGTCTTACTCACGACTCAAATCATCTCAATTCTGCTGTCTTCAACATTACTCTTTCTTACTGTCAGCAACAAAATCACCGTTGAAGCTATTATTATCATCGGCATCTTACAAGGGACAGTCAAAGCTTTTGATTTACCAGCGCGTCAGGTACTGATTCCTCGAATTATAGAGAACAAAGCAGATACTTATAGTGCGATCGCCTTTCATTCTCTGATAATTAATACTGCTAAATTTGCCAGTCCGATGGTAGCAGGTTTAGTCATTGCTCGCTCAGGAGCAAGTTCATGTTTTTTAATAGACAGCGTTAGTTATTTTTCCTTGATATCTGCCCTCCTAGTCATTAAAATAAATCCAGTTACCAATAATTCAGTAACTAAAAAAACAGCGATTCTGAAAAACCTGAAGGAAGGGTTTATTTATGCTTATGAGTTTATTCCTATCAAAACTGTTTTAATCTTACTGTCATTAGTCTGCTTTATGGCAATGACTCACATAAATCTCATGCCTATTTTTGCTAAAGAAGTCCTAAATGGCAACGCCCAAACTATGGGATTTCTTATGACAGCTTCAGCACTTGGCTCTCTCACTTCTGGAGTATATCTCGTTCAACGTAAAAGGATCACAGGGCTAGGAAAAATCATGGCACGTTCTACCGCCATTACAGGTTTAGCGTTAATAGTGTTTTCGCATTTAGATAGACTAGAAATATGTTTGATTGTCATTTTTATTATAGGAATGAATATGACTCTAACTCTTGCATCTATTAGCAATTTTATCCAGTTGGTCATTGTAGAAGAAGACAAAAGAGGCAGATTAACGAGCCTATTTACGATGGGTTTTTTAGGGATACTACCTATTGGAAATTTATTTTTTGGAGGATTAGCACATCATATTGGTGTTCCCAATGCTTTGGCTTTTGGTGGAATTTGTTGCGTTATAGGTTCGTATTTTTTTGCTAGGCAGTTGCCAACTTTAAGAAAGATTGTCTATCCAATATATCAGAAAATGGGCTTAATGCCACCGTCCTATGAAGGCTAGAAGATAAAGGATGAATTCCTCGGGGGTGCTATCTATTGAAAAGCACACTTTTTTGGAAATTGAAATTATGAGTTATAAGCATTTTGGAAGAATGGGGGACATATGGAATCATATTCCTTTGTGTGAATTTTTAGCTATCGAGCAACCAAGTAGCTATATAGAAAAAAATTCTGCTGACAATTTCATGCGTGTAGAGACGTGCCATGGCACGTCTCTTTTATTGAAAAATAGAAATAATCTACCCCTCTTTTATCACTCTAAGTAGACGAAATAGAGGGATATATTCAATAAAAAACCACCATAACATTTTCTTTTGCTCTTCCTTGCGGTCACTTCTCTAGGTGTGAAAACATTCATCAAGTAGTAGGGTAGACCATAAAAGCCTATGTGATGGACATTTGAGATATCATGCAACATAGCCCTACCTACCATTTGTGGTCTAATCGTTTGAAAAGCGCTGTAAGGTAAAGATGATGATAGAAATAACGCGCCGCAAATTTATCGCAACTGCTACCCTGGCAACGGGTTTTGCCCTCGCAGTGCAACCCATTTCTGCCCAAGTTATCACTACCGATGCCAAGGGGTTGGTAGCTGGTGCGGTGAAAATTCCCGTCAAAGATGGTGAAATTCCTGCCTACAGAGCGATGCCTGCTACTGGTAAAAATTTCCCGATACTCCTGGTGATTCAGGAAATCTTTGGTGTACATGAGCACATTCAGGATGTCTGCCGTCGTTTTGCCAAGTTGGGGTACGTGGCGATCGCTCCGGAATTGTTCGTGCGTCAAGGCGATGTCTCGAAGTTAAGCAGCGTAGAAGAAATTCGCCAAGTGGTCGTCAAAGTGCCAGATGCCCAGGTGCTGTCCGATCTCGATGCCACGACGGAGTGGGGTATAAAGTTAGCTCAGGGTAATGCCGATAAGTTGGGGATTACGGGCTTTTGCTGGGGCGGTCGCATTACCTGGCTGTACTCCGCACACAATCCCAAGGTTAAGGCAGGCGTGGCATGGTATGGGCGACTGGTGGGCGACGCTACCGAACTAACGCCCAAGCATCCCGTTGATATTGCATCAGCGCTGAAAGTCCCCATTCTCGGACTCTACGGCGGCAAAGATACGGGCATTCCCCTCGATACGGTGCAGCAAATGCGATCGCGCCTTGCATCCAGCAGCAGCAAATCCGAAATCATTGTCTACCCCGATGCACCCCACGCTTTTTTTGCCGATTATCGTCCCTCTTACCGCGAGAAAGAAGCCAAGGATGGGTGGCAACGCCTCCAGGCATGGTTTAAGCAGCATGGCGTGTAAGTGTGCGGATGTGCTGCTCAGGTTGATTTTTCTTTACAGGAAAAGCACTTCAGCCACGAAAACGAGCAACACTAAGCATCAGGGGCGCTGTGAGTAGCAGCAAAAGCGTGGGCAGACCAAAGTAGATTCCTGCGTAAATGGCGTTAGTAGCGCGGGTTTTGGTATCGTCGATACTAAGCCAAAGATTCATCACGCCAAGATTAATGATCCCAAGCACGAAGTGTAGGGCTAGCACGGCGATCGCAAGACCGACAATCCAGCGCGTTGCTAAGTTCAACCTTTGCCCCCAAAGGATAACAACCAGTATGAGCGCGGCGGCGAGAGCAAGCCAGCGGATCACCATGATAGGCAAGAAGATGATCACGGCTTCATTAGCAGTGATTCCAGGGTGTGTAAATGGAGAGAGGGGCAACGACCAGAAAAGCAGCAGGGCGGTGGTGCCAAGCGTTGCAAACCAGCAACCCCAGAAGAGAATTTGTTCCATGACACTTATCGATTAGGCTATCAATATAGACTAGTCAGGAGTGCGAAACTTGAAACCATTGCATAGTTAGGAGCGCGGAACAATTAAAGATAGTCAAATACTCAAAACTGTTAAGCAGTCAGTTGTCTTTGTATCCTATGTTGACAATGTTTAGTACAATAATCACAGTGGGGACATCGTAATTTGCCACAGTTAGGGCAAGAATCATGTTTACCTAATACAAGAGGAGTAAATCCACACTTTCCTTTCTTTTCTATATAACCGCCGCAATAAGCAATAATTGTAGTTAGTTGTTCATTAATATTTCTTTTTCCTTCAAGTAATCCACTACCATTGAATTTGAAAATTTTAAACTCATTGATCCGGCTTTGATATCTATTTTCCCATAATATAGATAGAGTTTCGCATAGTTCACTGATAGTATCGAGCGGATCGTATATCCCTAAAGGATGAGACTGGGAGTCTGTACAATATAACAATTTACTATACTTACTTGGGTGAAAAGAGTTGTCATCCAAGCGAAGCATATCAATAAAATGGCTAAGTATGGTTAAGAATAGATATGGTAATGTTATTTTTTTAGTTGGAATTTGCTGTAATGTTAAGATAAATCTTTGTTCCCAATCTGTCAGGGAAGTTATCCATTGCTCTGGTAAACTAACTTTAGCTGCTAAACATAATGGAAAAGGGTTGAGGTTTAAAAGCTGAATATCTTCAAGTTCGGGAAATTTGGATAATGCTAACTCTCTTAAATCGGAAATAGCCTTTTCTTGTTGAGCATAAAAAGTCTTTACTGGATAGTCGAACAACCAAGGTGGTAAATATTTCTCGCTAGAATTTCTAGGAATTTGGATAGAATAAAAGTACTTAGCAAAATGTTTTTCAAGAATATCTAATTCTGATTTTCTCATTTCTCCCATGAAGATAAGCTTAGGAATATGAAAATTTGCTCGCTCCGGATATTCTATATATTCCTGCTGTAAATAAGGTGAAAATACGCCAGCTATAATAACTTCTTCATTTGAACGATCTCTTTTAAAATTGGGTATACAAAATTCTGAGTATCTATTTTTCTTAGATACAGATGTGCGAGAGTTTTTAACATCTACACTAATACTATTATTTAAAAGCAAATCATAATTACGCCAATCTCGATTGTTACTAAATATTTGCTGTAAAGAAACATCTTCTACTTGATAATTAAAAAATTGATATACTGTTATTGCAAATTTTTCTGCTGCTCTAGCAGATAACATTCTTGCTAATGTATTAGTATCATTTTTATCTTCTAAAGATATCCACTTTTGAGCAAGCTGTTTATCTTTTATATCTAGCTGTGGATAAATATCTTTTGCGCTAGCTGTGATATTTTTTTCATGTGTATAACCACTGTAAAAAGTTTTAATTGCAGTTAAAAATATAGAGAATTTATTTTCAATTACTCTTCGCTTAACTCTCTCTGGTGCTATTTTCCAGAGAAAACCTTTATATACTACTTTACTCTCGACATTACTGGTCAACCATAATTCCCTTTTGTAGGTTGCTAATGTAGTTAATATGCTAATAATTTCCTCTTCAACATTATGAGCAATTATTTCACTGATTTCATAATCATTTACCATCTTTTGATAAATTACTAATCTAGATTCTACGGGTAAAAGCTCTCTAAGAATACGAGCATCTAGTCTAGACTTTAAATTTTCTGAAATTAAGTTCAAAAAATCTATCTTGTCTTTCTCAAGGACTAAGCTAATAATTGTATAATTAGCAATTTTTATTGCTTCATCATCAGACCTATTTTGCAAATATTTTGCTGCTACTTTATATTTGACAGTATCTGGAATCAAACCCCATAAAAATCCATTATAGGTTACTTTATTGCTGATTAAATTCTCAGGAATAGACTGCCAAGAAGGATAATTAGTATGCTTTTCATCTTCAGCTATCTTTTGAGCAATAGAGAACAATTCATCTAGCAGTTTTTGATTCGTATTCTCTTCACTACTAGAAACCATTTCAAGAGACAGTTGCAGACGTTGTTTCAGAGGTAATTTATCTCTTAAAGGTTTAGCCTCATCAAGTGTTAATAGTCTGTTAGAAAAAATATCTCTTGATATAGATAGATTTAATGAAAAATCATTGATTTTCTGGATAGCAAATTTAATTGCTTCGTTATCTGGCAGAAGGGATAGGTACTTCTTAAAGGCCGTCTGCCAGATTATAGGATTTTGGCTATGTATACAATACTCCAAAGCTGCCTGATTTTCTTCATTTTTTAATAATGACAATCTCACAGCTTCGTATTGGTTAATTTTATAACTTTTTCTTATTCCGAAATAAACAGCAGGTTTTGAAAATAGACTCAATTCAAGACAAGATAATTGCCTTGTGTTGATTTGTAGACTTGTGAAGAAATAATCTGGTGATTTCGATAATCCTAACGGATTATATAGATTTTCTTCTAGCTGAGCTTGTATATTTTGAGCTACAATTTCTCCAACTCTTTGTGCAATTGTAATAGAAGTATCTATTACTGCTCTATAAGTAAGGTAACTTAATTTATCGACATATCCTGGTACTCGAATTGGTTGAACATTTACAGCCTCTTCTTTATCTCTAAACTTACCAATTTGAAATTTCACTAACAAACCTTTCTGTCCTTTAATTTCGTCAATAGGACAATTTAATCCCTTCCAATAAACTTTTATATCTTTTGTTCCTGGTTTCTCAATTCGTTCAATATAACCGTAATTACTTTGAGAACCTTCTTTTGTAGAATCACCAAACCATTGAACTATACCAATTTCCTCATTTGTATTATGCAAATTCTTCATATAAATATCTTTAAATTTAGCTATCCAAGCTCTGCAAATAATCTGATTCGTCACTAAATAGCAGCTAATTGCGAGCAGAAAATGTATATATCACTACTATAATAATCGGTGTTGACTACGTAGTGTAAATCAGGGAAATTACTTAAAATATTTATATCGATAACACCGCCAATACTTTCCTTTATACTTTATTGGAACCAGCTAGGTGTTAAAACATTCATAAACTAATCATAATTACCTCTGTTTATAGAATGCCGAAAAGAATCTCTCTTGGGTTCCTGCTACTGTTTTTAGGCACCCAAGTAGGTATTACCACCCTAAAACCAGTCCAAGCACAAACACCAGCTGTACAAACAGAAACTACCACAAAATCAATTTGTCCCGCCCAACTGGGAGCATCTGTAGATGCTGTGATCAATCGTCCTCAATTCAATCGAGCGCGTTGGGGCATTTTAGTACAACCTTTGTCTTCTACTCAAACTCTTTACAGTCGGGATGCCCAAAAATACTTTACCCCAGCTTCGACAACTAAACTGCTGACAACAGCTGCTGCACTACAGCTACTTGGTACAAATTTTCGCATTCGCACCTCTGTATATCGCGGTGGTGACGGTGTTTTGCGTGTTGTGGGTAGGGGAGATCCCAGTTTGACAGATGCACAATTGGCAGCTTTAGCAAAGCAGTTGAAACAGAGGGGTATTCAGAGAGTCAATCAGTTGATTGCTGATGATACTTACATTAAAGGAGATATTGTTAACCCCTCTTGGCAATGGGAAGATATACAGTCAGACTATGGCGCACCTATCAACAGCCTGATTTTAAATCAGAATGTTTCTAGTATAAGACTTTTACCACAAACTGTAGGTCAACCTCTCAAAGTTATCTGGAATGATATCAATGAGGATAGACAGTGGCAAGTTATTAATCAGTCGATAACAACAGCAGAAAACCAACCAACATTCACTAATGTTACCCGTGATTTGAAAGGACAAACTTTGCGAATTCAAGGGCAGTTGGCAGTCAATTCTGAACCTGCGTTAGTCAGTTTACCTGTTCTTGCTCCTGCTGAATATTTCTTGCGTCGTTTTCGTAGTACTTTGATCGCAGAAAAAATCCCCGTTCTACAAATGTTTGTGTCACCTACTGGTGGCAAGAATGAAGAAGAATTAGCTAATGTAGAATCTCCGCCACTTTCAGAACTTGTCGCACTGACAAACATCAACAGTAATAATCTGTTTGCTGAGTCATTGTTGAGGGCATTAGCTATTAAAAAACCACCAGTTGAAAATCAAACTTCTGCTGATACAGGTTTGGAAGTGATGAAGGCGACGTTAACTCAAATGGGAGTTGATCCAGCAGGTTACTCTTTGGTAGATGGTTCGGGGTTATCTCGTAAAGACTTAATCAGTCCAGAGGCTTTGGTACAAATTTTACAGGCAATGGCGAAATCACCAGCAGCGTTGGTGTATCGTGCATCTTTACCTGTAGCAGGTAGAAGCGGAACTCTGAAAAGTCGCTTTCAAAACACACCTGCTGAAGGTATTGTACAAGCAAAAACAGGCACGATGAGTGGTGTTGTTTCCTTGGCTGGATATGTGAATGCTCCTAGATATGGTCCAGTCGTTTTTAGTATTATGGTAAATCAAAGCGAACAGCCTGCAAAAGTTGTGCGGCAGGGAATGGATGAAATTGTGGTGTTATTAGCTCAACTGCAAAATTGTTAAATCATTAATGTTAAATTACTAAGGCAAATCGCCAAAGCGAGCCTCGCTTAGCGAGGAGCTTCGCTAACGCGATACTTTTGTAATATATCTTCTAAGTTTTGCGATCGCGCCTTGGGCGGGCACTCTGTGCCATCGCTGGCGTTCTGCCTCTAATTCTTGTTGTACTTGTTCGGCGCGTTGCTTTTCCTGTTCGGCACGTTGCTTTTCTTGTTCTAACTGCGCGTTCACCTCAGCGTAAGAGAAAAATTTACTACCATCAGGACGGTAAATTTGCAACTCCTCACCGGACATATCAAACCGGATACTCAACCGAGGACTCACCCATGCCATTTCTCCAATTGCATCTAATCCATCGTCTGTTCTCAACCAACCTCTGAAAGTATTCTTGTCTGGATCGTAAATATAATATTCATCAACTCCATAGCGATCGTAAAACAGCAGCTTTTTATCCATCTCAGTAGAACTGTTACTGGGAGAGAGGATTTCAAAGACAACTTGCGGTGGAATGTTGTCTTCCTCCCATTGTTTATACGAACCTCGGTCTCCCTTTGGTCTACCAAATGCCACCATCACGTCTGGTGCTGTGACAATAGTATTGCGACCTTTTACCGGATACCATAACAAATCCCCAGCAACAAAGACATTTGGATCATCAGCGTACAGCCAATCGAGATTTTGCTCAATCACCAAAATCCAGCGAAACTGCTTGGTATTATCCGCCATTGGCTTGCCGTCGCTTTCCGGGTAAATAACTTCTGCTGGAGTTGTTGCTAGGGATTGAGAAACCATAACCAAGCCCGTAACACTGAATGCTTTAAACCTACAACGTACCACAATTTTAGCTGAGGAATCGTGACAAGTTAATTGATCATGAAACTTAATTAATCACTATTTTTTCAATAATTCCCTAAAAGAGCGCAAACTGTAATTCAAGACTTTACCCGTATTAAATAGTTGATATCCAGCAAATAATAAAGCAGAAGATACAAGAATCGCAAAAAGATTAACTGACGCGAAGACATTGCCGGTAAACAGCATGAATGCGATTCCCAGCCCTATCAACACCCATCCTATATTACGGTTTAAATGCCGTTGGGTTAAGACAATAACCCCTGTAACACATAACAGCACACCAGGAATACGTACAAACAGACCAATGTGAGTATTCGCAGATATTATTACAATTCCTACAATCATCAGCACTAAGCCGACAAGCTTGCTAGGACGATCCATTCGGGGTTGTTTGTTGTTTTCAACAACCTGAGGCTGCACAATTTTAGCCTGAATGACTGTAGGTCGATGAATCGGTGTGGAATGAGAGGTAGAAACAAAATTTTGTTTATGTTGAAATATAAAAGTTACCTTTTCTTCCTGACCTAGGTCAATTTTATCTCCTATATTGAGGGGATAGCGCTGTTTTGGCTCTAGCTTTACATTGTTGAGAAACGTTCCGTTGGCACTTTCCACATCAATAATATAGTAGGTGCTTTCTTCTACCTGAATCTCTGCATGCAGCCGAGAAACAATATCGGCATTTGGCAAAGCTAAAACATTGATGTCCGGGGCTATTTGGTCATTTGGCTTACCAATGCGAATGACAGCGAGATTCGGTGGTAACTCAAAAGAGGTGTTAGTTTGAACATGAAAAAGCTCTAAACTTAGCCCTGTTGTCTGTAATGTACTAAGGTTTTGCATGGCTTGCTTTTAGGGAGCAATTTTTCATTTTATCTAAATTGTCTTGTCTTGTGGCAAAAACGCTTCAGTGAGCATCAGAGTTTTCATTGTCTCATTTTTAATATCTATGGTACTTATTTCTAAAATTGTTCCAAACAGAATTTGAGATTAGATACTTCTGTATTCTTGTCCTCATTGCTCTCAATATTAACTAGTTCATAAATATCTACAAAGGAAAGTTGAAAATCTATTGAAGCAAATGGCAACACTGCATCAAAAGATTCATACTCAGTTAGTGTCCAATTTCCTTGTACATTTTTGGTAAATTGCTCTATATAACAACTATCCTGGTCAATCACAATATATTCTTTAAATTCTAGAATAGACCGATAAAAGCGAAATTTATCTGCTTCTTTATGGTTATGATCTAATTTTGACGAAACATGAATAATAACTGAAGGATTCATAACTGTGGTAGTATCAGTTCCCTCATAGATTGGTTCTCCCTGAATAACCATCACATCTGGATAAGTGTATAGGTTATATCGCGGTATCCACAAGCGTATATCGTTGATAAAGACTCGATAGTTCTGTCCTCGGAGAGCAAATTTCAAGAAAGCATAAATATTACCTGCAATTTGATTATGATTAGTTGTACTTCCCTTCATCGGCAAAACTTCTCCATTGCGATATTCACTTTTGTAGTCACATTTTTCCGTGTGTGATGGCATCTCATCCTGATTTCACCGAAGAATTCTAAATTTAAAATTCAGAATGCAATCAGTGGGGGCGTATGTTGGCAAAACTCATTCGCTAGTCGTACAAAATACAGAGGTGCTGAATTCTGACTCCTGACTTCTGAGTACTTTCTTGCTCACTTAAGCTATACTGCCACGCTTTCTGGCTTCCTTGTAAGAAGTTCCGACATTTTTGATGCCAGCTTTAATCATTTGTCGTTCGAGGAGGGCAAAGAACCGCGCCTTATCCCCACCACGTACGACTGCTTGATTGTGCGCTTCGGCGATCGCCACTGGATAGCCATATCCTTTCTGCACTTGTCCTAGCATGAGTCCCAGTGCAGAGTCTAACATAGCTGTGTTCTCGACTACCCATGATGGTACTTCTATCCGGGCAATTTCAGTACCCACATGCACGTAACAAAAGTAAATTTGTTGGTCTTCGTACAGTTCAAGAATGCGAACGTTACTACGCCATAAGCAACCACGTTGTCCTGGTTTAAGTTGAGTGGACAAAAGAGTTGTATCTCGTAACGGTTCAAAAACCTTGCAAGGGACTTTTTCTAGTTGATTCGGGCAAAAGCTGGCACAATCTGGTACTGTGTGCGGACAAGCTAAAAGACGCAAAAAGTTCATCCCTTCAACGTTGCGCGAAGCACTCACATAGCCCATGAAAGGAATTTGAGCTTCCCGCAACTTCTGCCAAGCTTCTAGGATAGGCGGTAAAATGTGAGCGCGTGCATCCAAAGGTAATTGCTCTAAAAACCAGTAAATCAAAGAACCATCGACCATCGCTAGCGTCGGAACTTCTTCTGTCCCCTTGTCCCCTTGTCCCTCTTTAACGCTACAAGCCAGTTCTGCTAGCACAGTTGCTTCACTGGCTGTGCGGCGGTAACTCATCCATTCTTCAGTACGAATACCCCACTGACGAGAAAGATATAAATCCTCTGGGCGATAAAATATCTCCGGCAAACTATCTAAAAGCGGGTAACGGTTTTGTCCGTAGTGTAAGACAACTCTACCCATGTTGAGAAGATAGCAGTAAGCAATTTCATGGTGACTCGGGGATATTTGGGAACCATCGGTAGCAATGACGGTATGAACTTTCGGGGGAACTGGGATATCAATGCAGGTGTTGAGTGGTTCTATGGGGGTAGCATTGGCAAACAAGATGCGATCGCGCCATTTTTCCTGTCGCTGTACTAACTCTTCCTGACACTCTAAAGCGTTTTGAAAATGTTTTTGAGCCAATTCTAAACGCTGACGACTAGCAACCGCCTCTTGCGTCAGATGTTGACTCAAACCTTGCATCTGTCCAGTAATTTTAGTAAGGTCAAGCATAATCGTAAGTCCTGAGTTTTGAGCCTGAGTCTTGAGAAGTCATTTATAAAGTAAAAATAAAATTCTTGTAGGGTGTGTTAGGCGCACCATGCTCGATATGATTTGTAACGAAGAACATGACATGAGCGCCTAACGCACCGCCATATAACATGGTGCGTTACGGCTAGCGCCTAACGCACCCTACTTAAGATTTAGTTTATAAATCAACTCTGAGTGTTCAAATAAAGGTACTCAGCACTATTTTAAAGCCACTCAGAGAAATCTTGAGCAAACTGATCGAGTGATAATACCTGAATTCGCGGGTCATTTTGGGCGGTCACTTTTTCTGTTGGGGTATTGTAACCCCAATCTGCAAGGAAAAGTTTCACTTCCTCAAGATCCGGTTGCTCTTGGACAAGCTGTAATGTTTTCAGTCGGTCTTCTACAAACCACAACCTGTCTGGTGAGGTATTTGTCGCCTGAATTAATTCTCGCAGAATTTGGTATTTCGGACGCTTCACCTCTTTGCCAAAAATGACTTCTCGTGGTATGTCTAACCCTCCTTGTTTCAATAGCTGCTGTGTAAAACGCCCCTCTTTTGTGGTAATGATATATAGATGAACTGTGCTGGTAGCGGTTGCTTTGAGTTTCTCCACCACACCCGCATAAAATTTATGCAAACTCAACCAACCATTCAAATCTGTATCAATCCATTCATCCCGTATCTTGTCTAGTTTACTGCCAATTTCTGCCCCTTTGAGATTGTCTGTTAACAAAATTTGTTGGGCAATTTTTCCCCATTCTTGAAGAATTTTTTCTTCAGGAATTCCCTCTACCAATGCTTTGACTAAAACGGGCATTTCCCAACCTGTTTCAATCACAGGTCTAAGCTGATAGAACTTAGAAGCTAAATCGTTTGGTGGTGTATCTTGCTGTGGCAACCAAACTTGACAATAGGTACGCCAGGCGACTTCAAAATATTCAATTAATCCGTTGCAAATCACACCATCAAAGTCCAGAGCCAGAATTGTGGGAGTCATTGCCGTCATTGTTATAAAGCTGCTGTTGACAGCTTACCTGACAAATTCAACTTATGCAGTAGTTATGCCAACG
The DNA here is from genome assembly GCF_963872035.1 of Scytonema sp. HK-05. NCBI lineage: Bacteria > Bacillati > Cyanobacteriota > Cyanophyceae > Nostocales > Scytonemataceae > Scytonema > Scytonema sp. HK-05. The sequence goes on along the minus strand of NZ_CAWMYC010000005.1, from coordinate 11,889 downwards.
GTTCCCGAATGTGCCAGATGACCTACTGTACCTATGACCCGCGAAACTTTACTGAGACTGCTAGAATAGTGGCTACTAAGCACATATACTATCAAGTTGAATTTTTCAAGCCAAATTTACTAAAAATTTACGTATATTTATCAAGCCTTTAAGTATACCTCTAGGGTTAAGAATGAATTGGCATTGTAGATACCAATATAGTGATCCAAGTTTGAGCAAGTCATATTTATGAGAAGAAGATTTTTAAGCGTCTTAACAGCTGCTAGCGCATTGGCAGGGATTGTGGGGATTACTGAAGCTGCTCATGCGGCTACAGTCACATACACTACAGCATATAACCCGCCTACAGACGGTTCAGTGCCTTATGCAGGTTTTGGTTACACAGACATCATTAACGCACCTGTGAGTATCCAAAAGTTTGACTCATCTCTTGGCACACTCGATAGTGTGAAGATAGATTTTATCGGCGATATTAAAGGAGATGCAGGGTTTGAAAACAGAAGCCCACAAGCATCTACAGTCACAGTGGATCTTTCTGGCGATTTGAAATTGGAACTGGCTGATGGGACATCTGTTGCCGAGTTTACTCCGCGACAGGATTACAGTTATGATGTCGCCAAATATGACGATACGACTGATTTTGGTGGGACTTCTGGGAAAACGGTTGAAGGACTCACGGCTAGTCAGTCTGCTACAAAAACTTACACCGACAACACCTTATTGCAGTCTTTTACTGGTTCTGGTGACTTAGATTTATTGTTCTCTGCAACAGCGAAATCAACCGTTTCTGGATCAGGTAACATCGCATCTTATGTGACAACATATGCTAAAAGCAATGTCGAAGTTACATATGACTACCAACCGAGAAAAGTACCGGAACCCTCTGCCATACTTGGGATAGGTGTCATGGCTGGCGTTGGTTTGTTGGTACAGAGAAACAGAACTTTGAGCAAAGCTTAGCAGGTTTCATGCGCTTCCCTTCGTAAACAAGAGAAAATGAGACCACAAAAACAAGATCCCCGACTTCGCCAAAGTTGTCGGGGATCTGAAGAACTCAATAGCCTAGGACACACCACAGATAATTCATCTGTGTTCATCTGTGTCCATCTGTGGTTCTAAATATCCATTAATATGCTATAATTACACAGACTTACGACTTGGTATAAGAACACCATGTCTAGGACTAAATAGCATAGCTAACAAAAATAATCCTGAGACAACTAAAACTATTGCTGGTCCCGAGGGAAAATTGTAAAAATAGCTGAGATACATCCCACAAATACTAGAAAACACCCCAATCAATGCCCCCAAAATCATCACCTCATGGAGGCGTTTGACTAATAAATAGGCGGTTGCTCCTGGTGTAATCAAAAGTGATAATACCAAAATCACACCTACAGCTTTCATGCTGGCAACAATTGTCAACGCAATCAGCAGCATGAGTCCAAAATTGAGGCGATTGACTGGTAATCCTGCTGCTTTAGCACCTAAAGGGTCAAAAGTGTAAAATAGCAGTTCTTTGTATAAGAAAAAGACAGTTAACAAAACGAGCGCCGCAATAATCGCTGTATCTCTCACTTCTTGAAAGGTAACACCGAGAATATTTCCGAAAAGGAAGTGATTGAGGTCGATTTTATTGTCTTTTTGAATAACAGTAATGAGGGTGACACCAAGAGCAAAAAATGCCGAAAACACTATCCCCATTGCCGCATCTTCTTTAATAGGAGAACGCGTTCTAATCCAGGCGATCGCCATTGTACTGATCACACCAGCAATAAATGCCCCAATGTAAATATTCGCTCCCAACAAAAAAGCGATCGCCAGTCCTGGTAAAACCGAGTGACTGATAGCATCACCCAGCAAAGCAAGCCGCTGCACCATCAAGTAGCTACCAACAACCGCACATAATAAGCCTACTAAAATGGCAATGACAAGCGACCTCTGCATAAAGCCATATTGTAAAGGCTCAATCAAAGCTTGCAACATAGTCATTAGTCCTTTGTCATTAGTAAAATACTTTCAACTTTTGACTTTTGACTTTATCATGCTGCTTTTGTCCAAAACATCACCTTTCCACCATAGGCGCGGGACAAATTTTCTTCAGTAAGGACTTGCTTTCGCGAACCTGTAGCGATTAACTCGCGATTTAATAAAATCAAGTCGTCAAAGTGGGTGATGGACTCTCCTAAATCATGGTTGACGACTAAGACAGTTTTACCTGCGGCGGCGAGTTCATGGAAAACATCAAAAATCACCGCTTGGGTTTTCTGATCAATTCCAACAAACGGTTCGTCAAAGCAGAAAATTTGCGCTTCTTGCGCCAAAGCACGGGCTAAAAACACCCGCTGCTGCTGTCCTCCTGAAAGTTCGCCAATAGGACGGTTCTGGTATTGACTCATCCCAACTCGTTCTATTGCACTTTTTGCCACTTGGCGACTCACCACCGAAAACTGACGTAACCATCCGGTTTTCTTTACCCTTCCCATCATCACCACATCCCAAACTGTAGCAGGGTAAGTCCAGTCTATTTGGCTTCGCTGTGGAACATAGGCAACTTTGTCAAGTTGCTGTGCTAAAGGTTTGCCTTGGTAGTGTACTATACCACTACTCGGAACTAAGCCTAACATTGCCTTAACAAGTGTGCTTTTGCCTGCACCGTTAGGACCAAAAATACCAGTCAGTCGCCCTGGTTTCACAGTGCAATTGACATCCCTCAAGGCTTCCTGAACACGGTAATGTACTCCTAAATGAGCGATCTGAATCGCTTCTGTAGGATAGGTACCCGTATTATTTTGTACAGACACGCCACTTTTTGTCTCTACAACGGGCATTTCGCCAACTGTATTCCTGAAAAACGATAATTTTGGATGCAAAGAGATGATTTTCATAACTGTGCTTGAATACTCCTTTGCTTGAGCTTACTATAAAAATGAAAGAAATATGAGAACATCTATAATTGGAAGTAATAACCAACATAAATGAAACTAATACTTCAGACGGAAGGCAGCATTCTCCCCCAAAAAGCACAAGTCAAAAGGATAAGGAGAAGATTTTTTGTTTTTAACCGTGTTCCTCAGCTTTGTCTGGGAATGCTGTTGTCTTTCGCCTTGCTTAGTTGTACTCAACAAAACTCTAGCTCTTCTTCCTCCAGCAATGATAAGCCGAAAGTGGTAGCGACTAGCACCATAATTGCAGACTTAACACAAGAGGTAGGGGGAGACGAAATTAAGCTTGCTGGAATACTCAAACCGGGTACTGATCCTCATGTCTACGAACCAGTACCGAAAGACACACAGGTTATGGAAGAAGCCAATTTGATTTTGTATAACGGCTACAACTTAGAACCGGGACTGATTAAGTTAATGAAATCTGCGGGGGGAAAGGCGCGTCAGGTAGCGGTGGGGGAAGCTGTCAAGCCTTTGGAGTTAGATAAAGGTAAAGGCGAAGTCGTTCCAGATCCGCACGTTTGGGGAGATGTGAAGAATGCGATTGCCATGGTAAACGCCATTCGCGATGCTTTAATACAGTTATCGCCGCAAGACAAAGAAGAATTTACGAAAAAGGCACAGCAACTGACTGATGAATTAAAGCAATTAGATAGTTGGATAAGCGTGCAAATTCAAACCATCCCAGCAGATAAGCGCAAACTGGTGACGACTCACGATGCATTTCAATATTATGGACGTGCTTATCAAATACCCATTGCAGGCACTTTAATTGGTATCAGCACCGAAGAACAACCCAGCGCACAAACGGTGCAGCGGCTGGTAGAAGAAATTAAAAAGACTGGCGTCCCTACAATCTTTGCTGAAACTACAATTAACCCAGCTTTGATTCAAACTGTTGCCCAAGAAGCAGGAATCAAATTAGCACCACGCCAACTCTATTCTGATTCAATTGGTGCGCCTGGAAGTGAAGGGGATACCTACATCAAAATGATAGAGGCAAACACGCGGACTATTGTTGAAGCATTGGGGGGAAAATATACGCCGTTTCAACATTCAACGAATCAATAAGCTTTCAAAAGCAATTGCGAATTTAGCTGGCATCAAAGTCTGCTTTTTCTGACAATAACGCCAATTATTCGTTATATAGTCATAAATCTTGAGCCGCAAATATTTGCCTCTAGGGAAAAATGGATCACATGGTTATCATTTGAAATTTTTATATAATCCTCAAGATAGATGTGGTATTCTGAAATTTCAGAATAGAGTACAGAATAGCTGCACTATGGCTAGTCAGCAGAAATTCGGAGGTGGCGCGCAAAGGGTGCAAAGTGAACGGAAAAATACGTTGTTCGCAGGGAGTTTGGTTAATTCCAACTTCTTATAAAAGGAGGTCTTCATACCTGGAGCAAAAGTATCTCAACCCTTGTTTAACGACCACTTGAAACCAGCTGAACCAAGAAAATCTATGAAAATTGCTCAAATTGCCCCCTTGTGGGAACGAGTTCCTCCTTCAACTTACGGAGGAATAGAACTCGTCGTGAGTCATCTGACTGATGAACTGGTGCGTCGCGGCCACGATGTCACTTTGTTTGCCTCTGGTGATTCGCAAACATTAGCTAGACTCCAAGCAACTCATCCTCGTGCATTGCGTTTAGACCCAAACATTAAAGAGGGTATGATGTACGAAATGCTACAGGCTAGCGAAGTTTACCAACAAGCGGAGGAATTCGACATCATTCATTCCCATGTGGGGATGTGGTCATTGGCATTAGCAAATATGGTGTCAACACCCACAGTGCATACCTTGCATGGCGCATTTACCAATGACAGCAGCAAAGTATTTACCCTTCATAGAACGCAACCATACATCAGCATCAGTGATGCCCAGCGTAAAGCAGACCTGAATTACGTCAGCACTGTTTACAATGGGATCAAGATACAAGATTACCCTTTTGTAGCGGAACCGAAAGAACCCCCTTATCTGGCATTTTTAGGGCGCTTCTCGCCAGAAAAAGGACCGCAACATGCGATCGCCATAGCAAAACAAGCGGGTTGGCGCTTGAAAATGGCAGGGAAGGTTGATGTTGTAGACGTAAAGTTTTTTGAAAAAGAGATTGCCCCGCTTATTGATGGTAAGCAAATTGAATACCTGGGCGAAGTAGATCATGCTGCGAAAGTTGAACTTTTGGCTAATGCATCCATAACTCTGTTCCCTATTACCTGGCGAGAACCCTTCGGCTTAGTCATGATTGAGTCGATGGCAACTGGTACACCAGTCATTGGTATTAATATGGGTTCCGTACCAGAAGTCATTGCCCACGGTAAAACAGGTTTTGTTTGCCAAACCTATGAAGAAATGGCGGATATGATTCCCGCTGCTTTGGAGTTAAATCGTCAAACCTGTCGAGAATATGTGGAAAACAGGTTTACTGTTACCCAAATGGTGGATGGGTATGAAGCGGTCTATGAACAAATCCTCAAAGACCGTACTCAGAAGAATGGACTCATTCATGCCCTAAAAACCTCATTGGAATCATTATCTTTTGTGAAGCTGTAATCAACAGCAGCTTTCTGCCTCAAGGAGAAAAATATGAAAACGACAACGAATAGTTGTCCTTGTTGCGATAGTCCTTTGCTGCGTCATGTGCGTCACAAAGGTGTCTACTGGTTTTGTCAATCCTGCTGGCAAGAAGTCCCTCTGTTACATATCAGTCGTCCGGACTCCTTCACTCATAGACGTATTCGACAGCGCCCAATGTCATCGCAACTCATTCTGACGTAATCACAGCTAAAGTGCAGCAATAACAGCCTGTTATTTGCACCTCCTACCTCCAAAACACCTCCAAAACACCTCCAATTAAGTCGAATAAGTCAAAGACCATCCAGTAAATAGTGCAGCGTTCATTCTGTCTGTTTGATTAATCTAGCCAAGCTGGTTCCCGTCCTTGGGTTGGGTGTTGTTTGCATCTTTTGTTCATGACACTCAATCACCGTGGTACCAGCTTTTGTCTACTCAGACGTTTTGCAAACTAGATTGTTCCCAATGATTACTAATATCAATTCGACCTGAAGATGCTCTTAAAAAATGAGGCTCCGCCTCCCTAACTCGTTCCCAGGCTGCAGCCTGGGAACAAGAAGTTGGATGCTCTGCATCGTTAACAAAAACGGCGTAAGTCCCCATTCTTCTATAAGGTGGGGATATAAGCCGGACGGCGACGATTACATCTTTGACCAATAATAGCGGCAGGCTATTGAGGAAAAAGGTGTATGAGGAGTCGTCAAAGAAAAACCGCAAAATCACAGACATTTTGGTGTATAATAATATTGGTCGATGACCCGCCTAACTGTCTCGGAACAGATAGGTCAAGTAGCGGTAGTACGCTTACCACAGAAAGAGCAGAGCTTGGGGAAAGAACATGACCACTGGTTAGCAAGGTTATGTCCTGCTGTAAAAAAATAAACCAAGCCATGTTGTACGTAAAGTTATATCCTTGCGGAAGGCGAGGATCTGCCTGTGGAGGGGGAGTAAGACCGAGACATGTTTGCATGAGGAGGCATCGCCCAATGAAGCGGGAAGCCCAAGAGACGAATAAGACCGTCGTTGCGGAACTGAAATTGGAAGCCCCTTTTTCAGCGAAGCACTCATGGGGTACTTCACAAGGGACTTCCTTGCTTAAAAAGTATCCAACTTTTTTTGTGGGATGGAATTGGTGCCATTGGTGTCAACTTAAGCCACAACCCTTTGACAATCTCGTTAAAATCTGGTTTCCAGGTGTTGAACGACAAATTATTTGACTACAGCGACAGATTTAAATGTCACAATTTACGGTCCTAACAACCTTTTAGTTAGAAATATTACAAGCGTTGAGTCAATAGAAAAAAGTGCTAAGAGTCAATATAACAACTACTTCAAGCCAAGTCTGCGAGGGTTGAGTGACTCGTGACAAACAATTTGCTGCTATGGTCAAATAACTTGTCGCTCAACAAATGTGTTTCTTGAAAGAGTAAGACAACCCGTACTAGAGGAGAGCTCTGATGCGCGTGCTGCTATCGACGATCGGGTCGCGGGGTGATGTCCAGCCGCTAGTGGCGCTGGCGTTGGAATTGAGGACCCTCGGCCAGGAGGTCCGCCTGTGCGTGCCGCCCGATTTCCGCGACTGGATCGAAAGCCTGGGGATGCCCGTCACGCCCATCGGATCCGAGCTGCGCTCGACCGGGAAAGCCAACCCGTCAGCAGCCCCACCCTCGCCCGAGCGCCTGCGTCAGCTGGCGTCAGCCACGGTCGCCACCCAATTCGAGACGATCGCGGCAGCAGCCCAAGGCTGCGACGTGATCGTGGGAGCAACAGCCCTACAGATCGCCGCTCGCTCGGCGGCAGAGAGGATGGGAATCCGTTACGTCTTTGTCGCCTACTGCCCGACAGTCCTGCCATCGCCACACCACGCGCCACCCCCATTGGGTCTACGGGGAGACACGCCGACGCCCGCACCGACCGACTACCCCGAGCTCTGGGCGCGGGATGCAGAACGCTTCAACGCCACGTTCGGCGTCGCGCTCAACTCCTCTCGGGCATCACTCGGCCTGGCCCCCGTCAGTGACGTGCGCAGCCACATTTTCACCGATCGGCCCTGGCTGGCCGCCGACCCGACGTTGGGGCCCTGGCCCGATCCCGAAGACCAGGCCGTGTTCCAGACCGGCGCCTGGATCCTGCCGGATGAGCGTCCACTCTCCCCCGAGCTGGAGACGTTCCTCGACGCCGGCGAACCACCCGTCTACTTCGGCTTCGGCAGCATCCGCGCGTCGGAAGACCTCAGCCAGGTGATGATCAAATCGGCCCGTGCGCTCGGACGCCGTGCGATCGTGTGCCGCGGGTGGGCCGAGCTGTCACTCGTGGACGACGAACCCGACTGCCTAGCTATCGGCGAGGTCAACCAGCAGGCACTGTTCAAACGCGTCGCGGCCGTCGTCCACCACGGCGGCGCAGGCACCACGACCGCAGCCGCGCGAGCCGGCACCCCCCAAGTCGTCATCCCCCAGCTGTACGACCAGCACTACTGGGCCCGACGAATCCACCACCTCGGCATCGGAACCGCGCACGCCCCCGGCACACCGACCACCGACTCGCTGACGAGCGCTCTCAGGCACGCACTCCAACCCGACGTGGCTGCCCGTGCCCAATCCATCGCCACCGCAGTGCGCAGCGACGGCGCACAGGCCGCCGCCCGGCGCTTGATAACCGCCGACCCCCAGAACTCATTTTGAAGCGGGTTCTAAAGCCGGCGAGTGTCAGTGGGAACGCAGGAACTCAACGCTTGTAATATTTCTAACTAAAAGGTTGTTACGACCGTAAATTGTGACATTTAATCTGTCGCTGTAGTCAAATAATTTGTCGTTCAACACCAGGTCTAAGCAGGAAATGCGGTGGGGGCGGCTCTTGAGCAAGTAAGGGAGGCACAGAGAGCCTCAAGTTATGCATTCCCAGCCTGAGGCTGGGAACGAGGCAATCTCTAAAAGCTTGTTCTATACTGGTTTTCACCTTAAGTTGACTTACTTAGCTAGATGCCCAACGCCAGTCGCTGTGAGTTCGGGCTAACCCTCCTGGAGCTTACGCTCCCCCACACAAGATTGGATAATTTATTTGTTGGAAATCCCTAAATGGTTACTTAGTCACGAGCGCTACTAGCAGCGCTTATGATTAACTCTTCAACATTGCGTCGCATTGTGTTGCAAATCATATCCAAGGGTAGGTCATTTGGATCATGCCCGAAAGGCTCTTCGATTTCCGACCCAATTTCTTCAATACTTAATAAGGTGAAACTCACAAAAGCCGTTATTACACCAGTCCACCAAGTTAAATTACTGACTATCTCAACAGGCAATATCAGACAGAAAATCAACAACAATTGCCTGAGTTTAATGCTATATATTAAGGGGAGTGGCGTTCTCAAAATGCGTTCACAGCCACCCAAAATATCTACCAAATCATCCACCAAGTTATGTAAGCTAGTCAGCTGATAAATATTTATACAATTACGCTCATGCTGATGCTGCAAATAATCTCTAATCCAGAAGGCAATTTGTAGTGGGGGATGTTGAGTATCTTTGAGCTTGAAATACTGGATATCGGACATCAATGGCGCTAACTGCTCGTCAACCGCCTCTCCCCTTAGATGTAACTTCATTGCGATCGCAAAAGCAACTAACAGCCGCACAGTTGCCTCTTTTTTTCCTCTATCCTTCGGTGACTGCTCTTTAACGACTATGAAAATTCCCTGAGCCAAGTTACGAACCGTATTAACTAAACTTCCCCACAATCGACGACCTTCCCAAAATCGCTCATTCGCTGTATTCGTCCGAAAAACTAATAACAAAGTAAAGCCAATATTGAAAGTCAAGATAGCATTGGTAAGGACACCGCTCTTTTGTGTGAATCCAATGGGAACCCCAAAATAGTATAATAATGATACTAAAAAACCATAGACACCACAAAATATTACCCAGGGAAGAATGACTGGAATAACTGACGTTTCAAGTCGTAAACAGACTTGAAACCAATTCAGTTTTTCGCCAGTGTAGAGGTAATACTTTCCTGTAAAGGAATTTTTTTTCCTGCTTAGAAACTTTTTGCACCGTTCCAGTAGATTAGTGGAATTTGAGCGGCTCATATATTAAAAGTCCAAATTAATTAACACAGAACGTTCAAGCTGGCTTATCAATCTTTAGAAATCAGTCTGCGTTTTGGGTTGGAAATTTCATTATTCCATAATTGATATTTTTATTAACTTATATAAAGTTATACTAGAAGTATATTACCTTGCTGATACTACTGTTGCTGATAAATATTTTTCAGCCTTTCCACAGACAGTGCTATAGCTTAATTTCTCCATTCCAAAATCTAAAATATAAAATTGGTATAGTTACTCTAAACTACCTACACAGCCAAACATCAAAATTTTCCTCCCCAGCTTCCCCGAATCAAAAACAGCCATTTTTAAATCAGCCTTGAGTCAATCTAACCCAGTGCCAAAGAACCTGCAAGAAACTCACTTAAATCGCGCTCGTGCTAGCCTAAGCCTTGCGCTGTCTTGGTATGGAAATCTTCGTAAACCCGGACAGTCGTCATCAAACTCACAATTAGCAGGTTTGGTAAAACCAGAATTGGAACTTTTGAGCACGACACTCAACAAACTTGACTATAATGTGATCCGCATCGCTGCATTTGGTTTGGTAAGTCGTGGAAAGTCAGCGGTGTTGAATGCTTTATTAGGACAAAAGATTCTACAAACAGGTCCCCTCAACGGTGTGACTCAGTACCCTCGGTCCGTGCGTTGGAATCCTGGCGGTAAGGTGCAGGTGGAGTTAATTGATACACCAGGATTAGATGAAATTGAAGGAGAAGCACGGGCGCAAATGGCGCGGGAAGTCGTGCGTCAGTCAGATTTGATTCTCTTTGTGGTTTCGGGTGATATTACCAGGACTGAGTATCGGGCGCTGTGTGAATTGCGACAATGTCAGAAACCTTTAATTTTGGTCTTCAATAAGACAGACCTCTACCCGGATACAGACAAAACAGCAATTTATAATAATTTGCAACAGTTGGGCGCAGCAAATCCTCAAGGAAAACCCCTAAAACCTGATGAAATCGTCATGGTGGCGGCGGAACCTGCACCAATGGAAGTGCGCGTTGAGTGGTCTGATGGTCGTGTGACACATGAATGGGAAACACCACCGCCACAAATAGACGAACTCAAACAAACAATTCTGAAAATTCTCAATCGCGAAGGGCGATCGCTCTTGGCTTTAAACGCACTCATCCAAGCACGAGATGCACAAGAGGCGATCGCCCAAAAAACCATCAACTTACGCCAAGAACAAGCAGAAGACTTGATTTGGCAATATACCAAATACAAAGCTTTAGCAGTAGCGCTCAATCCCATCGCCTTTTTAGATATTCTCGGCGGAACAGTTGCCGATTTAGCCTTAATTCGCTCGCTAGCACGGCTGTATGGTTTGCCAATAACCAGCTACGAAGCCGGGAAGATTTTAAAAACGATTTTATTCAGTTCTGGTGGCTTACTGCTGGGAGAACTAGGCAGCAGTTTGCTGTTAGGTTTGGGTAAAAGTACCGCCGCCATTGCTTCTGGAGAAAACCCAATAAATGTAACCGCCTATGCTGGAACTGCAATCACGCAAGGTGGTATTGCAGGTTACGGAGCATACGCCGTGGGAAAAGCGGCGCAAGTCTATCTAGAAAAAGGCTGTTCTTGGGGACAATTAGGAGCGAGTACAGTCATTAAAGAAATACTGGCTGAGGTGGAACCCAATACAATTTTGTATCGTTTGCGGCAAGAGTTGGAGCAGTTTTCTTTTAACGGTACATCACTACATTAGACCTCTCCAAAAAACAATGTAGAGACGTGCCATGGCACGTCTGGTACAAGGGTTGTAGACAACGCACAATTAAATTCGGTCGATGTTTATTAATAAATACGACACTCTTGAGAAGAGTCAGTATTATCACTTGGCAATCCTACCTCAGCCTCCGCACGGTTCAGCATCGACTCATGTAGGTGTTTTTCATGATGACGTTGCTGCGCCATTAACTCCCGTGCTTCTTCTTGAGTCATAGCGTCTGTCCCTGCGGGATGTGCTGCTTCAGCACGATTGAGCATTGACTCGTGCAAGTGTTCGTCTTGCAGACGCTGCTGAACCATTAATTCCCGTGCTTTATCTTGAGTACTCATGCAATTTTCTCTCATCAATATTTAAACTGTCCTTCTATTTTGCAACTTAAAAAACTAAAGCAAAACGTTAATCCGATAAATAAAACAGAAATTGACAAAAAACAATTTATCGCAACTTAGATGCAGCTAATATTGTTATCTGGTAAGCTTACCCCCGGCTGAAGCACGGGGGCATTCGCCACCGAGTCCAGAGCGGT
>NZ_CAWMYC010000004.1:0-28181 GCF_963872035.1 Scytonema sp. HK-05 | reverse complement strand
ATGGTTCAGCGATTAGCATAATTTTTAACCTCTAAAAACTTTTCAAACATCCTCTAATATGTCGGCAGTGTAGTTTTTGTAAGACATGACTTTTCTTGTGTATGAGTTATTACAAGATTTAGAGCCATCTTTGTAGCGACATAGACCACAGAATCAATCAATATAATAAGCAATTTTTTGCTGTTTTTTTTGTGTTCGTGGGATCATTATCTTTGCCCAAGTCCAAAAGTATTTAGCAACTATTTCAGCTTTAATTGAGGACTGTTCTCTAGACTCATCAAAGAAAGAAGTGTCAGTCATAATTTCTAATCAAAAGTACGATAGTCTCTTGTTTAATAGCTTATCTTATTAATTCAACAATGAAATTTCTCGGAATTGACTTAGGGTGGAAATCCCAACCCAGCGGCTTATGCTACTTACAATTAATCGATGGAAAACTCCAAATACAAGACTTAGACCGCAAGGAACTGATTGCAGATATCCTCACCTGGATTGATACCTGCGTGACATCACACGAACCCGCCATCATCGCCGTAGACGCACCCACTCTCATCCCCAACGCTACCGGGAGTCGCCTACCCGACAAACTTACCCACAAATACTTTGGCAAATATCACGCTGGATGCTACCCGGCAAATCTCGGCTTACCCTTTGCAGAACGGACAGTAAAATTTGGCTTAGAATTAGAATCGCGTGGTTTCACTCATGCACCAACCATCGAACCACAAAAACCTGGTAGATATCAAATAGAAGTCTTTCCCCATCCAGCCATAGTTCATTTATTTGGTTTAGAACGAATTCTCAAATATAAAAAAGGACGCCTCAGCGATCGCCGCTTAGAACTCATCAAACTCTACAATTACATTACAGAAATCTTACCCTCTCTCCATCCTCCTCTGTGTCCTTGGCGTCTTGGCGGTTCGTTTCTTCCTGAAATACCCACCACAGGCGTAGCCCTCAAAGAAGTCGAAGACAAACTCGATAGCCTCATCTGTGCTTATGTAGCAGCATACTGGTGGTATTGGGGTGAACAACGTAACCTGGTACTTGGCGATCGCACCACTGGCTACATTGTCATCCCCTCAAAAAGTCAAAAGTAAAAAGTTAAAAGCCAAAAGAATTTCTTTTTATTTTTTACTTTTTACTTGTTTACTGTGCCCAAACAATCAGCCTTGGCTCATAAGGACTGGAAAGGTGTTTGTGTTTTGGCACCACGCGCAAGGACAAGCCTTGCAAACCAGAGGTATTATACACGACGTCAGCCGTGTAAATACTCAATGCGTCCTTATCTTCGCCTTGGTAATCCATCACCACAGGTACACCGTTGATAATATCGCCATTGGCATCGATAGCACCTTGGTAAAGTTCCACCTGCACATCATCGTTCGTCAAAGTTGCCAAGTCAATCTTGGCTTTGACGTTGACGGTTTGATTAACCTTAATATCTGCATCTGAGGATACGTTCACATCTTTGATTTTGATGTCGTACCAGTGTGCGGTGAGGTTCTCTTTCCAATGAGCTAATTCTTTAGCTGGGGCGTAGTTATCGACAGTGAGGGTGTGGTAGCGATCGCTTGCTGGGAAATAAGCCCGCTCTGCATATTCTCGCACCATCCGCGCCGTGTTAAAGAACGGACAATTTAACTGGATTGCATCTTTCATTTTGTCAATCCACCGGCGAGGCAAACCATCGACATCTCGGTCGTAAAATAAAGGCACGACTTCCTTTTCTAGGATATCGTACAGGGCATTTGCCTCTATTTCATCTTGGTAATCGGGGTCATCATACATTTCCCCGTGTCCGATTGCCCAACCGGTACGGACATAATCAGCTTCATCCCACCAACCATCTAGTACGCTTAAATTCGGCAAACCATTCATAGCCGCCTTCATACCACTGGTACCGGAGGCTTCGCGTGGACGCCGGGGATTATTTAACCAGACATCGCAACCCGCCACCATCAATCTGGCTATATGAATGTCGTAGTTAGGAACAAACACTATCTGCTTTTCCAAGCCTTGTTCTTCAATAAAGTGATTGATATCGCGGATGAGTTCTTTACCAGGAATGTCTTTGGGATGTGCCTTACCGGAAATTACAAATTGTAACTTACGGTCTTTATTAGCTAACAAAAGCCGCCTGATGCGCTCAACATCGCGCATCCACAGAGTGGCACGTTTGTAGGTTGCAAAGCGACGGGCAAAGCCGATAGTGAGAACATTTGGATCGAGAACTTCTTGTGCAGAGGCAATTTCTGAGGCAGAAGCACCACGATCTCGCAAATGCTTCACCAGACGTTCCCGCACGTACAAAACCATGTCCAAACGACAGCGTTCGTGATTGCGCCACAACTCCTCATCGGGGATGGCGTCCATCCGTTCCCATAAGGGGTTATCGGTTGCTGCTGATGACCAGCTTGGTCCAAGATAGCGATCGTACAACTCCTGAGTCGATTTAGAGACACAAGAGCGGGCATGAACGCCGTTAGTAATTGCGGTAATCGGCACTTCCTCTACTGGCACATTCTGCCACAAACCCTTAAACATCTGCCGCGAAACCACACCATGCAACTGTGCTACACCGTTAGAAAATGTTGCCGTTTTCAGCGCTAGCACCGCCATACTGAAAGGTCCAGACAAATCACCAGTATTTTCGCGCCCCAAGCTCAAAAATTGGTCTTTATTCAAGCCAAAAATTTCAGCATAGCGTCCCAGGTAGTGCAACACTTTGTCTGGGGAGAACAAGTCAATTCCCGCTGGTACTGGCGTGTGAGTGGTAAAGATATTACTAGAAGCGACGACTTGTCTAGCTTCGGTATAACTCAGCTTTTCTTCCTGAATCAGGATGCGGATACGTTCTAGGGCAGAGAAAGCCGCATGACCTTCATTCATGTGATAGGCAGTAACATTGTACCCTAGCGCTTTTAGCATTCGGACACCACCGATCCCCAGCATGATTTCTTGGTGGATACGCATATCGATATCGCCACCGTAAAGCTGATCTGTGATGTCCTGGTCGTAAGCGTTATTTGGTTCAATGTTGGTGTCCATCATATACAACGGCACCGATCCCACCTGTACGCGCCAAACCCTTGCATACACAATACGCCCTGGGTAATCTACCGCAATCCGCAATTCTGAACCATCAGGATTGCGTTCCAGGTGCAAAGGCATATTGTAAAAGTCGTTGATTGGGTAGCGTTCCTGCTGCCAACCATCGGCGTTTAAATATTGAGCAAAATAGCCCTGCTGATAAAGTAAGCCCACACCAACCAAAGGTAGTCCTAAGTCGCTGGCAGATTTGAGGTGATCCCCAGCCAGAACTCCTAAACCTCCAGAATAGATGGGCAAACAATCTACAAGCCCAAACTCAGCCGAGAAATAGGCGTAGTATTCTTTTTGCTTTTGAGTCCGGTGTTTCTGATACCAGGTACGCTCTTGCAAATAATCTTCTAACTGACGCGCGGATCGATCCATTTGCGCCAGGAAGCCTTCATCTTCCACAACTTCCAACAAACGCGCTTGGCTAATGGTACCAAGCATCAAAACTGGGTTGTGACGGCTAGATTCCCACAAGTCGGGGTCTAAGCGACGGAATAAATCTTTTGTCTCAACGTTCCAATCCCAGTGCAAGTTATATGCCAACTTCCGTAGCGGCTCAAGTCGCTGCGGTAGTGAAGGGGAGACATTAAAAGTGCGAATTGGCTGCATAAGTTACCGAAACTCTAGCTTTAGCTATGGTTATTGTTGATTGTATTTCCCTTATGCTGTCAATTCTTTATACTAAGTTTGTGAAGTTACCGTGACATTGTTAACTTTTAAAAAGTATTCTCAGTTTCCTTACCAAAGCGGACAACAAGGATATTTCAAATTCTCCGCGTTACCCTTTGCCCTATTTGGAATACAGAAAAACTTATCAGAAATATGTATCCTGTCTGTCAATCTAGCAAATATGAGTAGTAAATTTACAAATATTTATATTCTGGAAAACACCTACTACGGCGAATGGGTGTCTTAACGGTTGGATGACCTGACTTTTCACAGTTCGTTCTCAAACCACGAAACAGCGTGGCTTTTTCCACAGCAGGATTCTCAATAGTTTTGGATTAATGATAATTAGCTAACAACTAGGGTAGAGTATGGCTTTGAAAAAAGTTCCAAATTTCCTGACTTGCATTAAAACCAAGTTTAGCATTCAACTTATTTAGGCTCTCATCACTAGAAGCACCGCCAGGCCAAAAATGTCCACCGCCTACGACATCTGCAAGCAACACCTCTGAGTCACCATTGCAGCCTGAGTACCGAGAGGTTTTGACTTTGAGGCGATCGCTTTGATTAGAGCTTTCTTGCTCTGGTCTTTGAGTCTCGGAGGTACATTGATTATGTGAACGCCAAAAGTTTACTGTTTCTGGAATAGAAACCAGCGCTCCTCGTTGATTCTTATTATCTCCCTGATAATGTACAGCTTGATCGTTTGTACCGTTGATCATTAGCATTGATATTGGAGTTTCAGGCTGGCAACTCGGTTTAAGTCGGACTGGAAGAGAACCAGCGACTGATGCGAAAGCAGCAATTTTATTAGGTAGCTTACAAGCCAGAGCTTGGGTAAGTATTGCACCTTTGGAGAACCCAGTGGCATAGATTCTATGGCTGTCAATGTTTCTAATTTCCTGAAGATGATTGATTAAAGCGGCGACAAATGAAACATCATCTACCTTTTTTTGAGAATTACCTCTAAGGGTCCATCTATGGTCAATTCCATCTGGATAAACGGCAATAAACCCTTCTTGCTCCGCCAAATCATTAAAGCGAGAAACATCACTGATTGAACGACCAGTACCATCATCGCCATGAAATACTAAAACTAATGGCATAGGACGGTCTGGATTATAGGATTTTGGAGTATAAATGTAGTAAGTGCGTAACCGTGCCTGGTCACTTAACTGTCCATAATTATCACCCACCAAGGTTTCTTCAGTAGGAATACTTCTTTCCTGGGCCTGAATTGAATGATAGGCTGTGATCAAAGTCATGGAGAATACGAAAACCAAAATTTGTCTAAGAATTCGGGGATTCATATGGCGCATCAGGGTATCTTCAATTCAAAGAGCAACTATTAGTTGGACTATACGTGAGTGCAAAAGTTTCTCTGGCTAGTACAAAAGCTACCGAGAACACCAAAGCTTTTACTTTCATCAAATTAATAAATATTGAATTGCAAAATGATTACTGCTTGTGTAGCAGTAATGCGGGTTTAAAGTATATTACGTTTGTTTGGCTACTTATCAAATTATATTTATTTGCTTATTGATAACCTCCTACAAACGGACTAATTAATCGGCTAATTACCTCCTACAAAGGGGTTAATTGATTCAATGAAAACATACAACCGCACCGAAAGTTGCAATGAGACTTTGGCTATTTGTAGGTTTGGGTTTCACAGGATTTTGATAGGTCTTATTGAGATTTTATGACCTATCTTTTCTTACTATAAATCGTTTTATCCTTTATAGAATAAGCTTTTCCGGCTATTTAATAGCCCCGTCATCGGGGGCGGAAATAACAAGGGCAGTAAAAAAACAGCTAAACCTTGATGGAATCACTATTATTTCCTTGAGGATAGCTGCCTTCTTGCACTAGTACACGACGGCGGAAATAAAGCTACCCTTCGGGTTCACCAGTCGCCGTGAGAGCGGGAAACCCTCCAAAGGGCGCTGGTTCACCATTCACTCATAGCGCGAAAAGCCCATAGAATCAGCCTTTTGAATGCGTGACTTTTGAATGCGTGCCTTTTGGCGAACGCGCAGCGGTACTAGTCGCATTAACATAGCAGCAGAGAATTTGGCGATTACCATACATCATACATAATACATAGACTTGTCCTAGTGACAATACTCACAATGATAGAGATGGCAACGCTGCAAAAACTATCAGGGCAGAGGGAAAGCCGTCATTCGCAGCGCAGTTCATGCAGCATCTTGCCGGGTTGGGCATCGCCGCGATCATTTAAGTTCTCCCCGGCGTAAACGCATGGGGATTCTAGCCTGACGCCCGTCCGCACTTCATTAGTCATTAGTATTCATGCATCCACGAGAAATCGTGAAAAACGTACTAAGGACTAATGACTAAGGACTCGAAATCCCACTCCTTTTAAGGGTGGGATGAGTTAATATTTTGTTACTGAAGATTTAATTGTCAACACCCCTGCCTAAAGGCGAGGGGCTTCCAGCCTCAGACTTTTAGGATTAGTTGACCAGACTAAGTACCTTGAGTACTACGTTATTGGTAAGCGTTTAAGTTCCTACCTTGGGATGCGTTCGCGCAGCGTGCCGTTAGGCATAGCTAGTTCCATGCTCTAGAAATCGAAGATTAAACAGGTGTACAGGGTTAAGCCAGTGTCTTCGATATAGTACCGACCAATAACATTGTCGAAGCTAACTTTACTCCCTTTCGGGAAGGCTCCACGGAGCAAAACCGTTATGCGTACAGGGTGAACGAGTTGAGATGGTAATTGTCCCATTGAAAGTACATTACAAAAGTACAACGATTCAAGTAGCTCCAAGGCGGTAATGGTCAACCAAGAAATTTAAAGCCGTCCTACAAGGACGGGGTTTCAGACCTAAGGAATTTCGATGAAAAGATTTAAGGAGAATTAGATAGATTTTTCTTAACTGTTGCTAGTAGTCCACCAAAGCAACTTTGCCGGGTCAGACAGTCGGGTATAAGCGCTCCATCTTTCTGCGTGCATCCGTGGTTTTAAAGCGCCAATTCACACTTGCTCGTTGAGAATTACGCTGTTTCTCCCAAGCGGCAATTTTTACCTCCAAAGTTGAGCGATCGCCAATCCGTGTCTCTAAACATTGACGAGATAAAACGGACAATTCAATCTCCACCTGGTTTAACCAAAAGCGCGTGTTTAGGCGTATAGTGAAACTCGAGTTTTTGTATGATTCTCCGGGCTTCTTGTGGGTTAAAGGCTTCATATAAAGCTGCGGGATTGTGGATATTTAGGTTATCGACAACTAGGCGAATAACTTCCGCTTCTTGGCAATAAATGTCTACCAAATCTTTCATTTGTTTTGCAAAATCTATTTTGGTACGCTGCTGTGTAACTTCTATGTGTCGCCATCCTGCCAAAGGTTGAAAATACGCAAATAAATTAACAGTGCCGTTGCGTTTATACTCGTAGTCATAACGCTCTGGCTGGTCAGGTTCAGGAGGCAATGGTTGCCTAACCTCTTCTACTAGTTGATACGGGGTTTCATCAAAACAGACTACTGGGCGTTTGGGATCATAAGGCTCATTGTATAAATCTAATAAATCTTCCATCCGTAAAACATACTCAGCATTTACCTCTGGTATGCACCATTGTTCCTTCAACCACGGTTTTACTTCGTTTTTTTTAAGTAGCAGCGAACTGTTTCATCACAAATCGAATCGACAACGCCAATACCTACTAACTCGTCTGCCAAAAGCTGCATTGTCCAACGAGTACGCCCCTCTGGAGGAGATGAACAAGCAGTAGCTATCAGAAATGCTTCTTGCTTACCATCGAGTTTGCGAGGTTTGGGTGGATGCGGCCTATCCTGAAGGGCAAAGTCTATACCTCCAGTTACAAATTTCTGACGAGTGCGTTCGACAGTTGAGACGTTGACTTTAAGCGCTGAGGCGATCGCCTCATCTGTTTTAGCTTCACTTGCCATCAGGAGAATATAGGCGCGGGTGATTGTTCGCGCCTTACGCTTACCTGTTTTTATTAGCGACCGCAGTTGAGATTCCTCAACCTCACTCAAATCCACAATGTATTTCTTTGTCATAATGCCACCCACGCGCAATCTTGGAGTAGCTTATCAAATTATTGGCATTACCTGGCAAAGTTGCTTTGGTGGACTACTAGCCTCTCTCCCTTGTCCCGGTTCATAAAGCATGGACAAATATGCCCAGCCTTGGTGGCGAGGCGGTTTGATTAGTTAGATTTGGTAACTATGTGATACGAAAACCGCCTCGCCACCGCCTCAAAGAGAAATCTTTCTTGGGTATGAATGGATAAGGCGGTCCTGTTGTCTATTTCAGACCCAACCCCTTGTCAGTTCAACAATTGATATCTTTGAACGCAATTGCGTATCAGATCAACTCATGGGCTGTCTCATGGTCTTCTGGTCATTGTCCAACAAACCAAAACTCCATTACCAAGTATGGCAATGAAGTTATTATGCAAAAACAAAAGGCTATAGATTTTTTGGAACGATAGCGCTACAGCTACGCACTTTTGATTACTGAGTGATTAATCCTTGGGGTCTTATTACTCCTTCCAAATCAGCCCCCTGTAGATTTGCTCCTTCTATGTTCGCATCTGTTAGATTTGCCTTCTCTAAGTCTGCATCAAATAGGTTTGCTCTTTGCAGGTTTGCTCTCGTTATGTTTGCCTTGCCTAAGTCTGCTCCTTGCAGGTTTGCTGCTAGCAGATTTGTTGACTGTAAGTTAGCCTTTTCTAAGTCTGCACCTTGCAAGTTCGCACCTTCCAAGTTTGCAGCTTGCAGGTTTGCCCCTTTTAAGTATGCCCCACTCAGGTTACACCCGACACATTCTTTGGTTTCTAGTAAACGTCTAACGTTTGCTGTTACAGACTCTGTTGGCAATGCAGCTGGAGATATGATTGGAGTCTCTGTGGATTGTGTAGATACCGATGGTGTGAGTGATTGAGCAGTAGCGTTGGGTTGCTCAAGCAGAGAAAATCCCGCTATAAGTACTAGAAATACTGCTGCTAGAACCCAATGAGTGAGTTTTTTTAAATTTGGTTTTTTCATTTGACTTCCGTGGCTGTGCTTTGATTGCAACTATCAATAAGGTGCATAATCTTCACTTTAAATACGTTGGTTGATAAAATCAAATATTATTTTTATTCAATTTTATAAATTAAAGTGATTAAAAAAATCTTTAGATAGCAATGATCAGTGACAGGCCTCTCCTGTCACCAGACGCACTCGCGCCCTTCGCAGCTCCTCCGTTAGGAGGCACACGAGCTCATTTTATTTGTGCTGAATCTACTTAACTAGCTGTATCTAACTGAGCAATCCATTGATTAATTTTGTCACGCTGATCAGCAGAGAGCCGCTCAACTGCGACTCTAATAGCTTGTTTGTTATAGATTTGCCACAAAGAAGAAATCATTTCAATGTCTGAGCAAGCTTCAAGATCACCTGCTACTATTGCCAAATTTTCTTCAGTCAACCATTCCTCAATTTCCTTTTCATAGTGCGCTTTCATTTGGTTAAGCCTGTCTCTTTCTGGACGAGACAACTGAGTCCAAATAACTTTCTTGACAACATCTGGACGACGAGACATAATTTTTGTCACGTCTTCCCACTCTTTAGCTTTGCGAACACGGGAAGCTAAACATTCTATGCTGTACTCAAATGCCCATTCCGTACAACCAAGTAGTTCAACAGCATAGTTTAGCTCTGATAGAGTCAGTTCTTGGCAATTTAAAAACAAGTTTTTGATAGTGTCGTTATAAAATAAAAACTTTTTTTCTTCATTCCTAAACTTGCGCTTTTTGGCTTGAAGAATTGGGAGCAGTAAAACTGGACGGACTTCCGGCGGAACTTCTTTAAATTCAATACCTTCTGTGGAGATAATGACTGGTACTCCACCATTTTCGATTGCTGAAGATTCTTCCAATACCCACCGAAAAGATTTGCCGCAGTTGGGACAATCCGCTTCATATTGGGTCACAAACTCTGCTTTTGCAGAATTAAAGTATTCTTTGGTACGAATCAGCGCTGGCATTGGTTTGAAGACATGGTGACAGTGCGGACAGCATCGCACTCCTAGTGTGTCTGGGTCGCAGGATACCGGGTCGAGACTCCATTGTCTGTTGTCACACGGACGACCAAGCCTAAACCAATTATCGGTCATGTCGAGGATGGTAGCGTAATTTTTCTCCGGTGCAGGACGCAAGACTCTGCCAAGCATCTGCAACCACAGTGTTACGCTGGTAGTGGGTCGAGCAATGACAACGGCTTCTGAGTCTGGGCAATCAAATCCTTCGGTAAGGATGGCACAATTGCTGATAATTTTTGTCGTGCCGCTCTTAAATCTATCTAAAATTGCTTTACGTTGATCATGCGGTGTCTCTCCATCAAGATGTTCGCAAGTGATACCAGCAGCACGAAATTTGGCAGCGATCGCTTTGGAGTGCATCACGTTGACCGCAAAAAGTATTGTTTTCTTACCAGTACAAAAATTGTTCCATTGCTTTAAGACTTCTTCTGGTTTGTAGTCAGAAGCAACTTGCTCTAATTCTTTTTTGGTGAAATCCCGCTTTTGAGGAACTTTGTGCTTAGAATACTTAAATCCAGCTATCAACTTATAGTCTGTCAGGTATCCAAGGGTTATTAATTCAAGAGTGGAAATTGAGCAAACAAGATGGTCGAAGACATCTCGCAGTCCGTAACCATCTTCACGCCTTGGTGTCGCTGTCACTCCCAAAATTAACGCCTTTGGATAAGCATCTAATAATTTGCGGTAACTAGCAGCTGATGCATGATGGGCTTCGTCAACAATCACTAATTCCGCTTTTGGGTAGGTTTTACGACGTGCTAAAGTCTGGATGCTGGCAACCTGAATTAGGGAATCAGTTGGTTTGTACCCTGCTTTAATGATTCCTGGTTGCACCCCTGTCGTTACAGCCATTTTATCTGCAGCTTGGAGAATCAATTCTTCGCGGTGAGCAACTACCAACACGCCCTCACCCCTGCAAGTCAATTCAGATGCTACTGCCGCAAAGATAATAGTTTTGCCACCACCCGTGCTTAGTTGCAGCAATACCTTTCTCATTCCAGAAGACCAAGCGGCGAAAGTTTTTGAAATTAAATCCTGTTGGTAATCGCGCAGAGTGAACATTTTCAGTAATGGTCGCCCCTTGTTCTAATTGGAAATGCTGAATACGTTTATAATACCCATAACGTAGATAAGTAGAACAGGGAACAAAAGTCAACTCTTAGTCTCTTTCCTCCACAAAGCCGCAGAAAACTAGTAGTTTATCTGATTAATTTTGACATGTCCTAGGAATCAGATCCCCGACAACTTTTACGAAGTCGGGGATCTTGTGTTCTGTACAATTTGTCATCACCTTTTGTTGTTGATTCTAATTGCTACTACACTTACCGTCAACAATATTCAGGTAATGGCAAAACTTTCTAAAGAAGACCACCGCCAGTCGCCTAGGTCGGGAGACCCTCCTGCAGCGCTGGCTCATGAGTACAGGCGTACCGAAAATTCCGTTTCATCAATCAACTACCATTTTGTGTTTGTCCCAAAACGCCGAAAACCAGTACTAGTCAGCAATGTAGCGAAAAGGTTACAGGAAATCATATTTGAATTGGTACAAGAGCATAACTGGCGGTTGATTGCCTTGGAGATTCAACCAGACCATGTACATATGTTCATCAATGCTCCAACAGACGAAGCTCCATCCAAAATTGCTATGTGGGTCAAGGGGAGAGCATCTGCTATTCAAAACCTAGACAAATACTGACATCAGTTTTGATTGACGTTTCAATGGGGAGCGACGGCGCAATTAACCCTCAACGTCCAGGCACGGCGAAGCCATCCGCGCATATTTTCTTAAATTACGAGCCGCGTTCAAATCACGGTCAGTAGTATAACCGCATTCTTGACAAGAATAAACGCGGTCAGATAATTTCATTGGTTGCTTAAACCCACAGTTTGAACAAAGCTGAGTTGATGGATACCAACGGTCAACTAGTACGACTTTTGAACCATATCTAGTCGCTTTGTATTCAATCTGACGGCTAAACTCATAAAAATTGGCATCACCAACCGCAGCAGCAAGTTTATGATTGTGCATCATCCCCGAGGAATTGAAATCCTCAATCGCAACAACTGCGTGGTTTTTGCAGATAAAACTTGTTGCTTTATGAGTTGCATCCAGACGAATATTAGTGACTCGTCGATGAGCTTTGGCAATTCTTAGTTTTTGTCGATTTCGACGATTTGAACCTTTAACTTTATGTTGAAGTTGACGTTGTAGTCTATTTAGTTTGGACTGGGCTTGTTTCAAAGCTTTAGGATTAACAAACACAACTCCTGTTGATAAGGTAGCTAGAGTTTTTATCCCTAAGTCAACTCCCACATAGTCATGTTGTTTTTCGGTAATTTCAGATTCGATTTCATAAGAAAAAGAAATGTACCAATCACCTGCTTTTTGAGAAAGGGTAAACGATTTGGTAGTTGTATGGGGCAAACCTTCATAAGTTGACACCCTACCTATGGTTGGTAGTTTCAAAGAAGTACCACAAAGCTGCCATCGGCTTACCGCCAGAATTTATCGTAAAACTATTATGCCTGCCTTTTTTCTTGAATCTTGGATAACTAGCCTTTTTGTCAAAAAATCTTTGAAATGCTTTTCCTAAGTTTTCAAATGCAAATTCGGTTATTTTTTGACATATACCTTTTTCCTTGATCCAAGGAATAACAGGCTTAACTTCATTGTTAAAGAACTTCTTTAACATCAGGTGATTTGGCTTATAACCTTCGTTATATAAAGCATTCCATGTTGCTAGACCCCAGTTATAAGTAAACCGAGATATGCCAGCATGTTTTGACATCAGAACTTTTTGTTCCCAGGTCAATTTCAGCTTTGTTTTTATCGAAGTTAATAAAACCAAGTTAACAGAATTAGATAAGAGTTGATATCACCTCGATTTTCGCAGAATTTGTACAAATTCTATGAATGTTCATGTAAATTTTCTTAAAAGACTGCCTTGTACTATCAGGGGTATTTGTCAGGCTTTGTCGAGGTTTGTCGAGAAATTAGACTACTAGAAAGCAACTCACCACTTGAGAAAGGAATTCCCAGAATTAAAAAAACTACCTGCTTTGTGGACACCGACCTATTTTGTAGCGTCAACAGGTCAGGTCAGTACTGAGGTAGTTAAAAAGTATATTGAAAATCAACGTGGAAAGTAGAGAAACACAGGGCTAAAGCCCTTCGAGTCGCGCATCCCGTCGCTCTCTGAAGAGTAGGGGTTCTCGCGCTCCCACTATTCTCTGATAGTCTATCAAGTCAACTTTGCACCGATGAAATAAAAAACCGTCATCAGTGCGATCGCGTATCTCCTTCGGAGACGTTGAGCGCTAAGCGCACGCTCCGCGAACGCGTAGCGTGTCTGAAGGACTCAGGGGACGCTCTGCGCGATTGGCTTTGCCACTGCCCCTTGGGCAATCGCGACTTGTAGGTATTGACAGAATTGTGATTATTTGGTCGTATTTGTAGAATATCCATTAGGCATTCAGCTAAAACATGGCTGAACTAACAAATCCTTTCGCACTTACTGACTTCTATGAACTCTGCAACTTACGCTCTCATCGCAATCAGTTTGGGAGCAGTTCCAGGTGCCCTGAGTCGTTATTACCTTACTATCTTTTTTGCGCGTTGGTTAGGGACGGCGTTTCCTTATGGAACTTTTTTCATCAATATTACTGGCGCTTTTTTGATGGGCTTTTTTATTACCTTCACATCAAAGCTAGCAATTTTTCCTCAGCTAAATCTGTTAGTTGCAGTGGGGTTTTTAGGTTCTTACACTACATTTTCCACTTATGCCCTAGATACCTCAAATTTGTTACGGACGAAAAACTACCAAGCTGCAATACTTTATTGGTGTGGTAGCCCGATATTAGGGTTTATTAGTATAGAATTGGGAATATTCTTAGCCAAGATATTATGATGTTTTTTGAATCAGAACTCTGAGGCGATCGCCTTTCAGTAGGTCGTACAAATAAAGTTAACTTGTTAGAACCGTCATTAGCCATTGGTAAGAGTTTGAGGTATTTTTACATTTATTAATCTATTTATGTTTATTTATACCTATCTACTTATCAAATAAAGATTGATTATTTTCAGTTATTCTGATCAGCTATCATTCTTGTTTAATACGGATAAATTCAGCCAAACTATTTCCTAGTTGGAGGCATAGGATTGCTAATACGGCACTGCCTAACCAGTAGAAGAAACCAATTTCTAACCTGCGTTGTTGAAGTAGGTTAGCTGTATCTAATTCATAAGTTGAGAAGGTAGTATAAGCTCCTAAAAATCCTGTAGTTACTAGCAGTCGGACTTCAGGATGAATCGTAATGAATCGTCCCAGTGACAGTGTCGTAAAAAAACCCATGACAAAACAACCACTTACATTAATAATGAGCGTACTGTAGGGAAACCCTGTACCGAAAAGCTGATTGAACCACAAACCGAGGTAATAGCGGGAGAGTGCGCCAGCAATTGCGCCAAGACTGATAGCAACAGGAGTACGAATGGCAGGATTTTGGAGCATAGCAACACATCTAGGAGTGGAAGCTGTAGACATCGATTTGTCGAGATTTTGCCTGACACACAACTAAAGGGTACTATAGGAATCCTAAATCATTTATGAAAAATCTTGAGTAGTGTAGGGTGGGCACTGCCAGTCAGATCCTGCCCACTATATTCGGGTTTTAGTGGCAGTGCCCACCCTACGTGTGTTTCAAAAATCTTTGGAGGATTCCTATAGTAAGGCATGATAAAATTACGACACGCTGAATCAAAAGATATTGAATTTATTATCTCTCAGGAAGCGAGGAATGAGTTCAAAAGCTTTATTATTCGATGGAGTCGAGACGAACACACAAGAAACTTGAACAATTCTGATAAGCATTACTACATTATTGAAAATTCATCAGGAGAAGCCAGTGGTTATGCTATTCTGTCAGGTTTGAAATCACCAAACTGTAGTATTGAATTAACTCGAATTGTTATTGCTCAACCAGGACTAGGATACGGCAAAAGAGCATTGCGCATCCTTATTAAAAAGGCTTTTGAAAAGTATAATGCTCATCGTTTTTGGTTAGATGTCTTTGAACACAACCAACGCGCCAGACACGTTTACCAATCAGTTGGTTTCAACCAAGAAGGAATCCTGCGAGATGCCGTTAAGAAAGAAGACCGCTATTTTTCGTTAGTCATCATGTCAATGCTTGAGAATGAATATTTCAAATAATAGAAATATTATGGGTTTTATTGCTCACCGATAATTGTATTTTGTTGCTGCAAAAGGAGCGGTGAAGCTCCTAAAATCAGAGGAAAAACTTCACCGCTCTCGTGTATTTGGTTTTGCATCAGAATCCTTCTTTACGGGACGGAGTCTCTTGCCGGATTAGAAGCGGAACCCTAGCCCTGTTTGGAAGCTGACAGCGTCAGCGTCACTGCCTTTATAAGCGTCAATACCCCACTTGGCATCACCATACACAACGACGTTCTTAGCAACTTCTGATTCAGCGCCAAGGGTCACAACAGGTGCGTTCTGATTTCCCAACTGGCTTGCTTTACCTTCGTCCGTCTGGAAGGAGTAACCACCGCCAATGTAAACGTTAGTGTTTTTAGCGATGGGTGCATCGTAAGTTAACAACGGCATAGCTGCGGTTGAATCACCACCAAACAGAACAGAACCACGAAGTGAAACAGGCGCTTTAGGAATGGCGTATCGTCCTTGAATATTTCCACCGAATAAAGCTGCATCATTGTCTCGTCCGCCATTAGTCACGCCAGCAGAAGCACCAGCACCAAGATAGCTACCGTTCATACCGCGTGTTGCGGCTTCTTGAGTTGTAGCTGTTGTTGGAGCAGTTTGAGCCGAGGCAATTCCAGCAGAAAGAACAACAGAAGCAACAGCAAGTGTAGAAGTTAATAATTTTGCAAGTTTCATAGGTTTCTCGTTACTAGAATTAAGTGCAATCAATACTCTCTAGTACTAGAATCCCTTTTTTGACAAAATTTACCTTCATGCACTTAGGTTATCCAAGTGGATGAAACTGTTTCACCCAGTTAGGTGAGCCAACACTCAAAAATTTTAGCTAAAATATATGGCATATACCGCTAGTACTGCCTAACAGAAATAACAAGGGGAGTTAGAAATTACTTCTTAGACAGACGCGATAAGCATTGCTGAATTCTGAATCCTGATTTCTGGCTCCTTGTACTACCATTTATCTTTTCAAAAAACGCTGACGCAGACGAGAGACAAAAATATTGACTTCTGGTAATTTCATCGATGCGGCAATCACAGCAAAAACGCCGATGCCAACTAAACCAGCAATAGCCAATTGCAACAGTTGAATCAGTAAACCATTTGTACCTAAAAACTTCTGCAAAACCTCAAGAGTTCCATAGCTTGCAGCTCCAGCTACGATGCTACCAGCAGTCAAACCTAAAATTGGCAAACTCCACTCTCGCCAAGGTAAACCATTCAGCCTGCGATCAAGCAACCACAATAGCATCAATACTGAGATGCAATTCACCCCAACTGTTGCTAGGACTAAACCAGGCGCGCCAAAAGGTTTAAAGAAAATCCAATCTAGCAAGGCGTTGAACAAGATGTTAATAACGCTGATGCGAAATGGTGTTTCGCCATCGCCCAAAGCATAAAACACCCGCACCAAAACATCTCGCCCCAAGTAGACAAACATCCCAAGACCTGAAGCAACTAGTATCGAGGAAACGAGCGCTGAATCTGCTTGCGTAAAAGCACCGCGCTCATAGACGACTCGCACAATGGGGACAGACAGCACTACCATCAGCGCACCCATTGGTAGCATGGTGAGGGCAGTAAGTATAAGTCCCTGACGAATTCGCAATTTTAGCTCCGGCCAATTATCTGGCTCGGCAAGACGTGCGAATACTGGTAACAAAGGTAGCAATATAATATTAGAGATAATACCTAAAGGTGTTTGCACCAAGATATTGGAATAACGCAATCCAGAAGGAGCAGAGGGGATGAAGGATGCGAAATACATATCAGTGTAAAGGTTAATTTGCAACATTCCAGAGGAAAAGGTTGCTGGTGCCATAATTTTCAGTACATCGTTGACCCCTGGCTGCTTAAAATTAAATCGCAGGCGAAATGTACCTAAGCCTGCTCGTGCTTGGGCAATTTGCTGAATCAACCATTGTAGGAACGCTCCGGCTAGGGTACCTCCAGCTAATACCATTCCACCTAAAATGGCATATTGAGGTGAGCTAATTTTGTTACCTAATTGCAGAGCAAGGATACCAAGCCCAATAATGAGAATAATGCTGGAAAATAAGGGGCTGAGCGAAAGTAGCCAGTATTGATTAGCTGTGTTGAGAGTACCAAAGCCAATACCAATCAGTCCTGCTAAAACTGCGATCGGTGCCATAATCCTCAGTTGCACGATCGCATTTGCTTTCACTAATGCTCCATTAGGAACTGTATCTAAACCTGGCGCTACTAAGTCAATCAGGTTAGGAGCAAATACGACTAGGAAAATGCTCACCAAGACGAGCAAACCACCCACAAGAGTTGTAATTGTTTCCACCAAAGGCGCGGCTTCTTCTTGCTTGCGCTTGGCTAACACGCTGACGATCGCACTATGAAATGGTCCATTCACACCACCTAACAAGATCAGTAGAAAACTCGGGATCATGTAGGCGAAGTTATAAGCATCAACAATCGCCCCTGCACCAAAAGCAGCGGCGATCGCTTGTTCGCGTACCAGTCCAAAAAATTTGCTTATTAACGTCGCAACGGCAATAATGCCAGCAATTCCAGCTAAAGAACGAGAGGCTTTTTGTTCTTGTGTCACAAATCGTACCTGACAACTTTCTCAAGGCGCATATCTTGAAACATTTAACCTGAAATTTAGCAGTTTGTCAGGGTAGTTTTGACAAAATCAGAAATGTAGGCATGTAAAAGAGTATCCATTCTTCAAGTTCATTTTTGCAAGAAATGTCGTTGTGCTGCATTCCAAAGACTTTTCTCACAACTTTTGTCAAGAGCATAAGTTGATTTAAAGTACATCTATATAAAAATAAAGGCTCTTCCAGTTTAAGACAAACTTTTTTCAACCAGAAGGAGAATCACAATGACAGTCAATCCTAAAACCACTATAGTTAAGCCAGGTCAAGGTTCCACATATTTGTTTTGGGGTGATCTCTACACTTTTGTTGCTGTGGGGGAAGATACAGGTGGAGCATATTCGCTAACTGAGGTAGTACTGCAACCCCAAAGCATGACACCACTCCACATTAATGAAGAAGACGAAGCGCACTACATTCTTGACGGGGAAATTGAGTACCAACTTGACAAGCAGACAATCGTTGCAACTCCAGGAACCTTCGTTCAGTTGCCCAAAGGTCACAGCCATGGTTTTAAGAACATTGGGTCAAAGCCTGCTAAAATGCTAATGCTTATAACGCCAGCAGGACCTGAGCAGTTTTTTGCAGAAGTGGGACAGCCAGTGAAGCTACCGATAAACGAGGAAGAAATACACAGTTTTTACCGCCCTCCCAGCCCTGAGGAAATTGAAAAAGCTATTGAAGTCGCAACGACAAAATATGGGGTAAAATTAGTCCGATACAAAAATGCTAACAATTGCTAACAATTGCCTGCTTTTTCTTCCTGCTTCATACTGGAAGTGTCGGCACTACCCAGTCCACAGGCTAACACGACTAATCTAGTCGCATATGAACTTAAATTAACAGCAGCATTCAAATCTCTGTCACACTTCAACCCACAGATATCACATTTAAGCACTCTTTGAGACAGTGACAAAGATAATTTTTTCTCACCGCAGCCAGAGCAAGTTTTACAAGAAAGTAGGTTGAAAGCCCCGCGCTTTTAAGCCGGGGGACGCCAGATACCTACGGAGGGAGACCCTCCTGCAGTACTGGCTCATGAAAACCACAGTGCAGGATTTATCCTGCTATAATATCTAGGTGCTATCCAGTAGGAATAACCGCAGACACGAGGAACTGACTTAGTACGGAGAAATCCCGGCATATAAGAAACAACGGTCTTCATGACGACAGTATGACTACATCACTGCAAATAATGGCAGGTCAGGGAGTGTTCGACAACATCAAGGCGCTTTGCGGACTCGCGAAGCGAAGCGGTTCCTTTTAGGAACTACGTAGTGCAAAAGTCAATTAAACAAAAGTAGAGCTACAGGTGAGTTAATCTCATCCAAGGGTTGTAGGGCGGATTTGACCCCGCCACTCGCAAGAGACAAAACTGAGAAGTGGAAAGACACGGCTTTAGCCTGTCTTGAAACAACAGTTTGAATCTCCGTGTCTTTAGACCGGAGAGAGGTCAATACTGGGATAAAATCTATCCACTACTACCAACTTGCTACCATATAGCTGGGTTTTATATTCTAACTGACGACGGAACTCATAAAATCCCATATCAGCTATTGCTTTAGCTAACTTACCATTAGCTAACATCCCGGATACATTTAAATCCTCTATCCCTATCACCGCGTGGTTTTTGCTGATATAGGTGGTTATTTTGTGTAATGTATCTTTCCTGATGTTGGCTATTTTTTGGTGTAGTCTTGCTATTTTGATTTGAGATTTTCTGTAATTACTTGAGCCGATTTGCTTATGACGATTCAAGTATTGCATTCTTGCTAGTTTAGATTCATATTTCTTATAACTTTTTAATCCATCAAATACTTCTCCTGTCGAGAGTGTAGCTAAATGGTTTATTCCTAAGTCTACTCCTACAAACTCTTGCTTTTTAGGAGGTTGACTTATTTCTACTTCTATTTTCCAAGATATAAACCACCTATCAGCTTGTTTGCTGATTGTGACTGATTTGGGTTTATATCCTGTTGTTAAATGTTCATAAGTCTTTATCCATCCAATTACAGGTACTTTGACTTTTCTGTGAGCAATGTGAATTGCACCATCTAGAGTAAAGGAATCATGTCTGCCTTTTTTTTTTAATTTGGGAAATCCTTTAGCTTTCTTGAAAAAAGATTTCAAGGCATCTGCTAAGTATTTTAATGCGTATTGAGGAGCGCATTTAGATACTTCATAGTACCACTGATGGATAGTTTTAATTGATGCTACTAACCATTTATGTAAGTCTATGGCTGTGGGAAATTTGATTTTGTCATCAGGATTAAGTTTATTATGTATCAGTACCTGTTGACATAATGCTAAACCTTGATTCCAAGCGTGTCTTGCTACTCCTGCATGTTGTGCCAGTAGTAGACCTTGTTGCTTGTTGACTTTGAGTTGTGTCTTAAATCCTAGTAGCATGATGGTATTTTACAATTAAATGCCAACATGGTTACAGAAAAGATGAGTACATCAAACGGGTATTAAGCAAGTGTGATTAATTGGTAGTAATTGTTAGTTTTTAGCCTACTGTTAATTAACCCTCCTGCTTCTAGTTCTGGTAGTTAGAGAGGTCTCAATTGAGTGTAATACACATTGTTTGTAGGGACACGGGTAGCCTTTGACCCTACCGTAAGCGTGCGTGTATTCCATGCAAGTGAGAGTGGCATAATTTATAGAAAATGAATTAGAAAACTAAGCATAAGCTGGACTAGCGTAAAGCAGCACCCATAACCAAGCAAGAATCCAAACCACAATCAATCCTAAAATACGAAGTAGGATTTTTTTCATAAGCTTGCCCTTTGTCCTGTGTCATTAGTCATTAGTCAAAAGACAAAGATGTAGAGACGCGCCATGGCGCGTCTCTACTAATGACTACTTCCAATCTTTACCAATACGAATGGTAAGGTCAGATTCTAGATCCCCAATTGCAGCAACGTGGATACTACCAAAGCCTAATAATTTTTGTAGTTCTTCTCCTGCTTGTCTGTTGCCTTTCTGGACAATAATCTGGGTTTGGCGTTTGGTGTCAGCCCACTCAGGTACAGCGTAAACTTTAGTAAAACCTTTCTGTTTAAGAGAGTTGATAACTTTTTGAGTTAGCTCGGGTTTATTGGAAGCATTTTGAATAGCAATTTTGAGGCTGGCTAGCGGTTTCGCACTTGGCCTCATACCAGATATTGTCACCCCAGCATAGTCATCAAGCAAATCAACTCGCCCAGTCAGATCTAGCCAGTAGCTATTGGGGTCTTGGCTTAAACGGCTGAAAATACCAGGCAGTATGGTCATTTGGAAATTATCTCGCCTAACGTTTAAGCCAAAGTTGACCAGCGCCATCATTTCTTCCAGCTTCAGGTTAGTGTCGAAGTGCTTTCGCATAATGCGGACGAGTTGAGGTAACCTGGGTAAGACTGTTGGACTATCTAGGCGAGAACGCAATGCCATCAGTAGTGCTTGCTGTCGCTGTACTCTTTCGAGATCCCCCATTCCTGGTTCACGGAAGCGCACAAATTGTTCTGCTTGTTCGCCATTGAGAGTTTGCCAGCCGTTAACTAAGTTAATCGAAAATTTCTCGCCAGAGTCTTTATTGACCATTGGTTTGGGAACAAAGACCTCTACTCCACCCAACTGATCCACCATCTGTCGCAACCCACTAGTAGATATACGAATGTAGCGGTCAATAGGTGCATTATTTAAAGTACGACTGATGACGCGTGCTGCCAAAACATGACCACCTTGGGCATTCGCATCAGATACCTTAGTTAATCCTTTTTCTGGAATAGCTGTCATCGTATCTCTGGGGATCGAAAGCACCCGGATTGTTTTGTTACTTGGGTTGACTCGTATCAACAGTATCGTATCGCTATGACCTGCAAAACTTTCCGGAGAACCATCTACACTCCTGGGTACTGGTTCAATGCCCATTACCAAAATATTCATTGGTCGAGTGAGTTGATATTGTGAAATGTTACTCCACAACTCCGCAGGCAAAGGTGTTTTTTGCTCTTTCCCACCTAATCCTACTTCTTCATCTGTTTGATCAATATCACTCCAAAGTGGAGTCCAAAGTGCCA
This sequence comes from Scytonema sp. HK-05, assembly GCF_963872035.1. Classification (NCBI taxonomy): domain Bacteria; kingdom Bacillati; phylum Cyanobacteriota; class Cyanophyceae; order Nostocales; family Scytonemataceae; genus Scytonema; species Scytonema sp. HK-05. The sequence goes on along the minus strand of NZ_CAWMYC010000004.1, from coordinate 6,410 downwards.
AAGTCGATACCAGCAAACCCGACAAAGTGATTCCTACAACAATTGTGAGTATCCAAAATAGCCATCGAGGCATGGCTAACCCCAGTCTGTGGTAAAGCTGGCTGGGAATTGAACCCGTAGACTCTACGAAGTTACGGGAAATTTTTTCTTGCTTTGTTGCTGTCACTTCATTTGGCAGTTGAATTTCCTCAGATGTGCCCTGGTTTTCTTGACCTGCTACTTGTTTGACCACAATAGTTCCCCACTCATCCACTCCCTAAACGTAATGTTAATGCAAGCCATAAATCTTGCCAGTTAACAAGATCACTTGAAGTCTTTAAGAAGAACAAAAGAACACAAAACACAGAATACATTGCGATAACCGCGCGTTGAGGCTTGTATCCTTTTATTCTGACTCTTCGGGTATCTCCTATGCCTATGCCGGAGGCACAGCTGAGCGCAGAGCGTCCGGTAAGGGATACGCTCAAGGGTGCCAAAGGTGTACGCAGCAGCTGCTTTGTATGCCTGCGCCCCCTTTGCGCTTACGCAGTCCCTTAGGTCGGCAAACTTTCATTCGCTCTTTGGGCACGATACGCCCAACTCATAGCTGCAACCTAGGAGGCACAGGGCTGTCTCACAACTGAGTACTGAGTACTGAATTCTTTCTTCGGTCATTTCCTCTGACTTCATCGTGAGCACCTTTATACTTCATTACTTTTGTTTGTCACAGTACACTTGTAGTGTTCTTTAGTAAGTTTTTATGACACAATGACTAGAACCTTGTTCCCTGTCATCCTTGCAGGTGGTAAAGGCGAGCGTTTTTGGCCCCTAAGTCGCCAAAATCGACCTAAGCAATTTTTGAATCTTGATGGTAGCAATAGAAGTCTTCTGCAAGCAACTGCTGACCGACTGCTGACATTTGCAGACGGTTGGAAGAACTTGTGGGTCATCACTTCTGGTCAGATAGCTGAAGGAGTGCGAGAACAACTGCCACAACTGCCATCTGATAACCTACTCGTCGAGTCACAGGGAAGGGACACTGCTGCTGCGGTTGCTTGGACAAGTTTGGAAATTCAAAAGCGTTACGGAGATGAGGCTATTATCGGCTTTTTCCCTGCTGACCACTGGATTGCAGACCAAGAAGCATTTGCACGCACAATAAATGCAGCTACAGAACTTGCGGCAACTCAAGCAGCAATAGTGACACTGGGTATCAAGCCAACGTTTGCATCAAGTGGTTACGGCTATATTGAACAAGGCGAAAAGGTTGGTATCTTTAATGACTTGCCAGCTTATCACGTCAATCGGTTTACTGAAAAGCCTGACCGTGAAACGGCAGACAAATTTCTCTCTACGGGGCGCTTTAGCTGGAATAGCGGGATGTTTATTTTTCGGGCGGGCATTGTTCTTAAGGAACTGCACATACACGCTCCAGAAATTATCGAACCGATAGAAAAACATGGTTCTGACATCTACCCAGAGCTACCTAAGAAGAGTATCGACTATGCCTTAATGGAAAAGACAGATATCGCCTATGTCTTGCCAGCAGAATTTGGCTGGGATGATTTAGGAGATTGGAATGCGATTGAGCGTTTGCTGAAAAAAGAAGGCACTCCCAATGTCGAATTGGCTACTCACGTAGGGCTTGATACCCAGGGGTCTATCGTTTACTCGACAAATGAAGAAGATGTCATTGTTACCATTGGGTTAGATGATGTCGTAATTGTGCGCGATCGCAACGTTACCCTCATAGTCAAAAAAGACCGTACCCAAGAAATTAAGCAAGTCCTCAAAACCTTGCAGAGTGATCCCCGATTTACGAACTTGCTTTAAAACTTAAAACCCTTGGCAGAGGCATAAAAGGTGAATTTACCAGTATAACTTTTCTGTCTCGTATTTCATTTGAACAATTATGCAAATCATTAGTTATCAGCTTCTAGCCAAGGGCATGGCAATAAACCGCATTATTGCCTATCAAAAGCATATTTTTGCGAGCAAAAGATTTTCGTGTCCCCATCGTCTACACGGTGGGGATTTCTGCTCAAATGATGTCAAACGGATGCTGAGCAAAGAAAGTTTGATAAAAGTTGTAAAATCATCTTTACAAAGATTTAAAGATTCTGCAGCAAGCAAGTAAAATCCTCAAACTCAACAGCAGTACTAACAGCTTCAGGTGCATCATCATTGCCTGCTGCTTACCTCTCTAACTCCTCTGTTCCTCTTTCTGTTGCACTCTCGGTTGCCTCTGCAATTCATTAAAATTATGTTTATAACCCAAACTGTTCCTCGTCAAAGAGAAATTATTGAAGTTCTACTTCGCAATGGCTGGGACTATATGCGACGCCTCCTTACGGTCGGTAAAGCCGATGAACCCCAGCTACCTACACCTGCTGTTTTAAAAAACATCTTGGTAGATTTAGGACCAGTCTACGTCAAACTCGGTCAGTTAATGTCTACCCGTCCAGACTTGCTCAGCGCAGCATACATAGAAGAACTGTCAACGCTGCAAGACGAAGTGCCTCCAGTTCCCTGGGCAGAAGTAGAAGTCCTCATTCGCAAACAACTCAAACGCCCCTTAGAAGAAACCTTCGCCACAGTAAATGCGATCGCAGTAGCAGCTGGTTCAATTGCCCAGACACACAAAGCGACACTCGCAGATGGTCGGGAAGTTGCTCTTAAGGTGCAACGTCCAGGAATTGATATCACTGTTGCTCAAGATATCGCTTTAATTCAAGGTATTGCCGATTTAGTTGCCCGTACTGAATTTGGCCAGACTTATGAAATCAAATCCATTGCCGAAGAATTTACCAAGGCGCTGGAAGCAGAGTTAGATTTTACACGAGAAGCAGGTTTCACCGACCAGTTGCGACGCAATTTATCCGAAAGTCGCTGGTTTGATCCCACACAGTTAGTCGTTGCCGAAATTTACTGGGATTTGACCACACCAAAATTAATGGTGATGGAGTGGCTGGACGGGGTTCCTCTGCTGATGGGGGATCTCAGCAGTGACAACAACGGTCAAGACCCTGCGGAGAAGCGCAAAGCAATTACCACCCTACTATTCCGTGCTTTCTTTCAGCAACTGTACATTGATGGCTTCTTCCACGCCGATCCGCATCCAGGGAATTTATTTTATCTCAAAGACGGTCGCGTTGCTTTGTTAGACTGCGGCATGGTGGGACGGCTTGATCCGCGCACGCAACAGATATTGACCGAAATGTTATTGGCAATTGTGGATCTAGATGCTCAACGGTGCGCTCAGTTAACTTTGCAGCTAGCGGAGTCTACACAGCCAGTGATTATGGTTCAGCTGGAAAATGATTATGACCGGATGCTGCGAAAGTATTACAACCTGAGCGTGTCGCAGATGAATTTCAGTCAAATCATCTATGAACTTCTGCAAGTTGCCCGCAATAATAAAATTCGCTTGCCCAGTAACATGGGCTTATACGCCAAAACCTTAGCTAACTTAGAGGGGGTAGCGCGGGGATTTAACCCAGAAGTGAACTTTATCGATGAAATTCAGCCATTGCTGACAGACTTGTTTCGCCGACAACTGTTTGGGGATAGTCCCGTGCGATCGCTCCTGAGAACAGCGCTGGATCTTAAAAGCCTTTCTTTACAATCTCCCCGTCAGATAGAGTTGCTGCTAGACCGAATTACCTCGGAAACTCTACAGTGGAATATCTCAGTGCGTGGTTTAGATGGCTTGCGGCGTACGACAGATGATGCTGCTAATCGTCTTTCTTTCAGCATCTTGGTTGGTTCGCTGATTATGGGTGCAGCAATTATCTCTAGCAACGCACGGACACCTCAACTTTCTTTTTTAAGCAATGTGTTGTTTGCCGTCGCCAGTTTGCTAGGGCTGTGGTTAATCATTAGTATCTTGCGATCCGGGCGTCTACGTTAAAACCTAGAACCCCAGCCCTAACCCCTCCCCCTTCGGGTATGCCTAGTGGGTACGGCCACGGCTATCGCCGTTAGCGCAGCTCCTCCGGAGGAGGCACGGCACGCTACGCGTTCGCCCTTGGCGTAAGCGCAAGCGGGGAGGGGAAGTTTTCGCACAAGACAAAATCGGGGTGGGGTGTTGGGGCGATCGCACTACAGCAATTTTGCTGTTGGGATACCAAAAAATAAATTATCCATTCTGTAGGGTGGGTTAGGCGCACGACAGTTGAGGTTTTACATGCAGGGCTAAAGTGCGGCGTAACCCACCATTGTTTTGGAGAGTACTACAAATGGGAGATTTTTTTAATTGGAAGTCCCTTAGACTAAGCCAACAAACCTAACCCCCCAACCCCCCTTCCCTACAAGGCTATGCATTACCCGGATCTTTCTTAACAATCCCAGAACTGTTATAGAGATTTGGTTTTATGAATAGACAAAAAGGGTGAACTTGACCTGACGGACAGTTTTTGTATAACAGAAGGATTACAGTAGGCGATCGTTAACAGCAGAGGAAATTTTGGGAATTGGAAGCAAGCAATTTCCAAGTAGCGGCGATGTCGTGTAATCGCCGCATTCCGCGCCAAATTGTCTTAACTCCTGGCTCACCATCAGCAATTCGTCCTAAAAAGCCACCTAGAGTTGCTATCATCCGCACAGCTTCTCGTAAAGAAGGTGGCGTTTGTGGAGGATGGGGCGTTTTGTTAATAGTGACACACAGAGATTGCCATTCATGTGACTCTAAAACTGTGTCACACGGTTGGTTTGGATTCATCCGGACTTCATAGGTTAACCACAACAAACGCCACGCGACAATTGAATAAGTCGCCAACGCCATTTCAATACGACGGGCAGTAACGAGAAAGGAGTTTTTCAATTCCACAGCCACTCTTGAGGGTGTAGTGATAACGTTCAATTAACCAGCGATAAGTGTACCAACGCACACAGCGAACTACATCATCAAAACCACCGACATCTAGGGTCGTTAGTAACAACCAATTGATTGGGGCTACTCCTTGTGGTGGTTGTTCTTCTTCTGCCAAGACTACTTGCAAGCTGACAGGTTTTAGCGCTGAACGCTTTTTGTGATGCAGTGGCACTTGAATGTGTAATGTGGCAAAGCGTAATGTTAATGTAGCTTTTCGTGTTTCGCGTTCTGGATTACGTTGTAATTCTACATTGATTCTGCCACACGGTTGTGTTTGACCAATGGCTTGATGTAAGTATTTTGTCTCATGGTCAACTCGTCGGTTATGGGTAGCACGAATCAAAAAATCAGAATTTTCTGTTCGTGGCATGGCAAATAAGTCGTAGATGTCGCCTTCGCGGTCGGTAATGGTAACGACTTGAATCTCTTGTGGTATTACCTGTTGTGTTGCCGTTGCTGCATCTAACCAACGTTGACTTTCTTTATCTTTAGTTTCCCGTTGCCGACGCTTCGCGCGCTATGCCAATAGTTTCTTTTTCTCTTGCCCATACTTGGAGCGTCAATCACTCCTAATGGCACTCCCTGTGTACTGGCGACAAAAGTTGAGTGTACCTTCAACCCCAAAAGTGCCGAATGATCTGTTGGACCTAGACCAATGCTTGCCGGATGATGGGTAAAGTCTAAGTCTGTGGTGTCTTGAATTGCTAATACGCACTTATGTTGCTTTATTCTGTTAACGGTGCTTATCCTATGGGCAGCACGGATATCTTCGCTCTTTAAAATACGGCGAGTTCCAAAAATCATACGCTGCCGTTGTTGCTGCACTTTCCGCTGATGCTTGCGGCACACTCTCTCCCGGTTGTCCTGCCAAGTCTTCTACAATTCTTACCAGTCGTTTTTTCCGTCGGGAGTCTCCCAACTGCGCGTATTGTAATTCCTGTTGTGCCCACTTGGACATCATCCACCCCTTTTGTAATTAACGATCGCCTGTGGCAGGTAATTTTCTCCTCATACTCATCTTTGATTCCCCCTGTCAACCCCCACAACTACCCTCACCGCCACCATTCTTATCCTGCCTGTTTTCCAGCAATGTTAAGAAAGATCCGGGTAATGCATAGCCCTACAACGGAAGGGGGGGAAAAATTCAAAGGCTCTCTCCTATAGATATTAGACTTCTTGCAAAAATGCTTGAAATGTCATGTTGAGCGAAGCGAAACATCTCTTGAGATTCTTCGCTACACTGCGTTTCGCTCAGAATGACATCCACAACTTCTCTACTTTTGCAAGAAGTCTATTGCTGTGCTTGATGATGATGTCATTATCAAAGGCAGAATTGATACATTAGTTTTGAAAGACCAATTTTGGCTAATGATTATTGAGTCTAAAAAAGCTTCCTTCTCAATTAAAGAAGGACTAGCACAAATTCTTGCTTATATGTTGGGTAGTCCTCACCCAGACAATATTTGTTTTGGTATGATTGCCACTGGTAGCGAGTTTATTTTCTTGACACTCCCCACGGCTAAAAGCCGGGGGATTCTTGGCTCATCGACGTTTCTTG